>SSSX01000809.1 GCA_015657735.1 Zoogloeaceae bacterium | reverse complement strand
GATGCGTGGATCGGTTTCATGCGCTAGCTTCAGTAACGACAGATCCGCAGAAAACTGAATTGCAGTTTTGTGATGTGAATCACAAGCTTCCGCATGGGAAGAGGCCATTCCGGATGGCTCGCCAGGGTGCCGCCGAACCGCTTGGGGAGCGTCAAGGCGTGTCCATGCGGCTGGCTGAGTAGGAGGGGGCGCGTGGAAAGGGGGCCGAGGTTACGCGTGCGATGGTGCGGGCGCGGCTGGGGGGCGAAGGCAAAAAAAACGGGCCAAGCGGCCCGTTTTGGTGGTGTGGATCGGGTGTGAGCGCTTACACCTTGCGGTAGATCTCCGCGCCGCTCTTCACAAACTCCACAGCCTTGGTTTCCATGCCCTTTTCCAGTGCTTCGGTCTCGGCGATGCCCTGGGCGGCGGCGTAGTCGCGGACGTCCTGGGTGATCTTCATGGAACAGAAGTGCGGACCGCACATGGAGCAGAAGTGGGCGACCTTGGCCGATTCCTTGGGCAGGGTTTCGTCGTGGAAGCTCTTGGCCTTGTCCGGATCGAGGCCCAGGTTGAACTGGTCGTCCCAGCGGAATTCGTAGCGGGCCTTGGAGAGCGCGTTGTCGCGGATCTGCGCGCCGGGGTGGCCCTTGGCGAGGTCGGCGGCGTGGGCGGCGAGCTTGTAGGTGATGATGCCTTCCTTGACGTCGTCCTTGTCCGGCAGGCCCAGGTGTTCCTTGGGGGTCACGTAGCACAGCATGGCAGTGCCGTACCAGCCGATCTGCGCCGCGCCGATGCCGCTGGTGATGTGGTCGTAGCCGGGGGCGATGTCGGTGGTGAGCGGCCCCAGGGTGTAGAAGGGCGCTTCCTTGCAGTACTCGAGCTGGAGATCCATGTTCTCCTTGATGAGCTGCATGGGCACGTGGCCGGGGCCTTCGATCATCACCTGCACGTCGTGCTTCCAGGCGATGTCGGTGAGTTCGCCCAGGGTCTTGAGTTCGCCCAGTTGCGCCTCGTCGTTGGCGTCGTAGATGGAGCCGGGGCGCAGGCCGTCGCCCAGGCTGAAGGCCACGTCGTAGGCCTTCATGATCTCGCAGATCTCCTCGAAGTTCGTATAGAGGAAGCTCTCCTTGTGGTGGGCCAGGCACCACTTGGCCATGATGGAGCCGCCCCGGCTGACGATGCCGGTCATGCGGCTGGCGGTGAGCGGCACGTAGCGCAGCAGCACGCCGGCGTGGATGGTGAAGTAATCCACCCCCTGCTCGGCCTGCTCGATCAGCGTGTCGCGGAAGATCTCCCAGGTGAGTTCCTCGGCCTTGCCGTCCACCTTCTCCAGGGCCTGGTAGATGGGCACGGTGCCGATGGGTACCGGCGAATTGCGGATGATCCACTCCCGCGTTTCATGGATGTTCTTGCCGGTGGACAGATCCATCACCGTGTCGCCGCCCCAGCGGATGGCCCAGGTCATCTTGTCCACCTCCTCATTGATGGAGGAGCCCAGGGCGGAGTTGCCGATGTTGGCGTTGATCTTCACCAGGAAGTTGCGGCCGATGATCATCGGCTCGCTCTCCGGGTGGTTGATGTTGTTGGGGATGATGGCGCGGCCGCGGGCCACTTCCGAGCGCACGAACTCGGGGGTGATCTCGGCGGGGATTGAGGCGCCGAAGCTCTGGCCGGGGTGCTGGCGGGTCAGCAGCTTGGCCATCTTCTGGCCCATCGGTCCCGTGGCCTGGAGCGATTCGATGTAGGCCGCCCGGTTGATGTTCTCGCGGATGGCGATGAACTCCATCTCGGGGGTAATGATCCCTTGGCGGGCATAGTGCATCTGGGAGACGTTGCGCCCCGGCAGCGCCCGGCGGGGTTTGCGATGCAGGCCCGGGAAGCGCAGTTCGTCGAGCTTGGCGTCTGCCGCCCGCAGGCGGCCGAACTCGGAACTCAGATCAGCCAAGACCTCCGTATCGCCCCGCTCCTCGATCCAGCCCTGGCGTAGCGCCGGCAGGCCGGAGCGGATGTCGATGCGGGCGGCGGGGTCGGTGTAGGGCCCGGAGCAGTCATAGACGAAGATCGGCGGATTCTTCTCGCCGCCCATG
>SSSX01000808.1 GCA_015657735.1 Zoogloeaceae bacterium | reverse complement strand
CGCTTCTACCGCGCCGACCCCTCCCGCCAGCGCCTGGCCGAAGGCGCCGGCCTCGGCCTGGCCATCACCCGCTCGATCATGCAGGCCCACGGCGGCGACGTGTCGGTGAGCTCGGCCGACGGCCTGACCGTCTTCGAATTGCGCCTGCCGGCCGGCCAGGGCGGCAACTGAACCGAGCCAGGTGCTGGCGAACGGGCGCAAAAAAACCCGCATGGCCTTCGCCGATACTGTGCCTTTAAGCATTTCTTGCCCCGAAATAAAGCATTAACTGGCCAAGAAGCCCCCTGAAGCATACCTCTGGCCCCACAAAAACGCTCCAAAATGCGCTGAAAGCGATGCTCTCCAGAGCACTGAAAAGCATATCTTGGCCAATCGTGAAGAAATAAAGCAATTCTTGGCCAAAATAAATCCTTGAAAATTCAATGGGTTTTCGGCGATGAAGCACGCGGACAGAGCCATTGGCCGTCTAGCACCAAACAAAACCTCATCAATAACCATCATTGATTCGATTTTTTCGAACCATCACTCAGCAGTGGATTGATTTTTTGGTGACGAGCCCCGACATACAGTGGCGTCACCTACTACTGGAGGAATAAACCACCATGCGCACTGAAGCACGTGTTATCGACCTGAGCAAAACCGAATATGGCACGTATGCAGCGCCCGACACCAACCGTGTCATTCGCAATACCTACCAACTACTCGCTCTGTCTACCGCTGTCGCCGGCGTAGGCGCAGGTATCAGCATGCTGGCCGGCTTTGGCCCGCTGGCCGGCATTGTGTTCACGCTGCTCGGCCTGGTGCCGTTGCTCTACCTGAACAAGAATCGAAATACCGCAGCGGCCGTGCCGACCATGCTGACCTTTACGGCCCTCAGCGGTCTGGGCCTCGGTCCGACGCTATCCCACTACATCAATCTAGCTGGTGGCAGCAGCACGGTATTGACCGCTGCCGTCATCACGACGGCGGTCACCTTGGCGCTGACAGGTTATGTTCATAAGACAGGCAAGGATTTCTCCCGCATGGGTGGCTTCCTGTTCGCCGGCCTGATTGTTGTCATCCTGGCCAGCATCGCTGCAATGTTCGTCCCGGCCATGCAGGCTGGCGTCTCGGCGGTCGCGGCGCTCCTGTTCTCTGGCTTCATCCTCTTCGACACCAGTCGTCTGGTGCGCGGCGAAGAAACCAACTATGTGATGGCCGCGGTCAGCATGTACCTGAATGTGCTGAACCTGTTCCTGTCGGTGCTGCAACTGCTCGGCTTCTCCAGCAACGACTAACGTAGCTCGCCGACGGTAGGTGTCAGAACGGCTCGCCAAGTGACGGGCCGTTTTCTTTCCTGGCAGTAGACTTTTTAATCCGGAGGAGTAATCTGGAATCGAAGCCTGACGGGCAGTTGGTCAGGCCCTTCAGGAACAACGCGATGGGAGGCAGCATGACTGAAAATCCGCCGCAGTTCGACAAGATGACCGAGTAGTACCCAAACGGCGAGAAGCCGGTCACCTTGGCCTTGAGTGCCAGGGTTCAAGATTTACGAAGCCCATGTTTAGCGACATGGGCTTCATGCTTTATAGGCTAGCCATTCCCTACCAATAACCGGGGCGCTTGGGTTCTGGTGCGTCCAATATCGGGTCGCTGACTTGAACGAGTGGGTCCAGCCAATCGGCTTTAGCGCGAGTCCAGGCGAGCCACTCCACGTATTCTGAGGATAGTTCGCCTGCTAACTTGGCCTGAGCCTCAACCGCATCGGCAAACGCACGTAAGCGCATGGCTCGCTCCCAATCTGTCGCCCTGGCCTCGACCTCCTTGAAGCGTTCAACTTCATCTGCACGTCGCTTGGTTAGAAACTCATAGCGCTCCACAGCTCGCCGGTGCGCCTCTTTGCGTCGCGCCTCTTCAACCTCTTTGGCGTGCGTTTCCTGGGCAAGGGCTACGATGCCACCGACAACCTCTCCGAGGCGTTTTTCGAGTTGGGTTTTCGGGGTGTCCTTCCAGTTTCGTGATGGCCATCGGCCAATCTGAATGGTGAGAGTTCCAGTTGGGGTGTAGTCGTACATCGGCACATGCGGATAACTGACTGAGTTATCCCAGCGCGAACGTTCCCAATAGCGTTTTCGGGCACGCTCTTCTGCCGGGGTAATTTCGTGGCGCGTTCGACGGATGTATTCGGTCAATGCGAACTCCAACCTGGTTCCGGTTTTGATGTATTTCAGGATGGTTGCACCATGCTCGCCATCGACCTCCACATCAAAGCCTCGTTGGATAAGCGCTTTTACCAGGGCATCCGTAATCCCTAGCGCTCGGTCGAGTGCATCTCGCGTCACTGCAAGATGCAGCACCTCTTTGGGGGCTGAGCGAAGCAACGTGTCTGGTGGCCAACCATCCCGTTGTTTCAGACGCTTGGCAGCGGCACGAACCAACGGGTGGGCAGCGAATGGTTGTGATTCTTCCGGAGGCGGCAAAGGCGGCGTTTCTTTGCGAATCTTGGCTGCCGATTGTCTGGCTGCCTGGCGTACAGCAGCCTTTTCCGGAGGCAGCTTGACCAAGCCTGTTGGCACCGGTCCTGGTGTTTTGAGCTTAGGGAGCGGTGCGCGCCCCATGACGCGACCTGCCTTCACCTTTGCCCAGTAGCCGCGGCTCGGTAGGGGGATGGCCAAGGCTCGGCAGATTTTCGCGAGTCCAACATCCGAGAGGCCATAGCGCGGCGCCACTACTGTTACGGGGTCCGTCCAGACCTCGTTGTAGAGTGTTTCACGGTCAACCGGCTTGTCCGTTTTCTCCATCACTCGATTCCTTTCCGACACACCAAAGCCAATCAGCATAAAATGGTCGCATAGGCCCTCTTATAATCTTTGTCGTGACAGAAGAAAAACTCCTTCAGCTCGTAGAGCGAACCGCCGCGTTTCATGAGCAGGTTCAACAACACGTACAGACCCTCACCCCTTACCCTGAGGTACGGTTCATCACCGCTTTTCAATCCGGCCTACTGTCGCTGGAGCATGCTGTCAGTGCGCTTGTTCTGTTCGAGCAAGGTTTGTTTTCTTCGGCGATTGCATTGACCCGCCCCCAGTTTGAAAGCCTGGTGCGCGGAATCTGGTTGCTCCACGCGGCTAGCGAAAACTGGGTCACAAAGCTATCCGAGCCTCTAACCATGGAGTCGGCCAAGCGAGCAAATGAGGGAGAGGGCCTGGCGGAGATGCTCAAGCAGCTTGAAGCCAACCCTGATGCACCGGCCGGTATCGTTGCTCAGCTACGCGAATTCAAAGAGGTCGCCTGGAAGGCCATGAGCAGCTATACCCATGGCGGTTTGCATCCCTTATCTCGGACAATGAACGGATACCCAGCTCAGCTGATTTACGATGTCATTCGGAATGGCAATGCTGTGGTTGCACTAAGCGCTCAGTTATTAGCGATTCTCTCGGGCAATCCACAGAACATGGCCCCGGTTCGTCAGATGCACACAGACTTTATGGACATCCTGCCCATCGTCAATCACCAGTGACTTAGTTCTGCGCGGGCAAAAGTGGTGCAATCTCTGAAAGGTTGCGCAGGACAATTTGTTGAACTCTAGGGGCTTTCCCCTCTGCACTGTCCAAGCCCAAGTTCCTAACAACGTAAAGCAGCAGCGCTTGTTTGCATTCAAAGCGTAGCTCGCCATTGACCATTCCATAGTCCAGTTCAATAACCCGCTGATGTGCATCGGGCAGTCCGGGGTTTGGCGCTAATACGAGGGTAACCAAGGTCTCCCACTCCTGGTCGATGGGCGGCACTGTTGGGGGGGGCTGCTCATTTCCGAGCGAGAGAATCCGGGCAATAACAAAGTCCCGAAATCCATCCTCTTGGTGACAATAAACCCGAACATGCCAGCGATGCCCATCGAACCCCAGTGCCCTAGGGGAAACGAGGCGTTTTTTTGGCATCGGACTCGTCATCGACTGATAAGTCATCTCCAGGGCCTGGCATCGCCGTATTGCCCCTAACAACGCAATCAGGGTCTCGGCCTGCAAGGTTCGGGCTGGAGTAGGTGCAACAGCAACCGATGGTAGCCACCCGGAAAAGCTCACGCCTTGGTCCAATATGCCATATGCTTGCATCAGCAAGTCATTGAGGTATTTCTGTGGCTGACTGGAGGGAAAAACCGGTTGGAAATCTCGAGTTGCGACGTAGCTTCGCTCGCTACGGTCGTAGACAGCATTCAGAGGCGCCATCTCCAGGTAGCGAGAAATGTCGAGGGAGGCTTGAGGCGTTGAGATTCCGAAGAAATCGGAGATGTCGCCCCTGTTCAATCGACCGTCCCAGCGTAAGCGAAAGTCGATGAACTCAAGCCGTTTCTCAGGCCCCCAGCGGGTAGGTAACTCCGGTTCTGCGCGTTGATTGGCCGTCTTTTTCATGCTGGCCACTGTAGCACACGTATAAAAACTTTACGCACAGCGATTTTATACGTATAGTTTTTATACGTTCATCTATTTTGGATAGGGCAATGCTCGATACAAACCACGATGTCAGGTGCCACCGATGAAAGCACAGCGTGCTTCAGCGGCTCTGCTTGCCCTGCGTAGTCGACCTTTATGGCGATTACTGGCTGCCGACAAGGCCCCCCTGGTTATGGGATTGATGCAATGCCTGCTGCTAGAACAGGAGAAAACCCTTTCCAGCTCGGTTTTCCATGAGCGTCTATCGCGAGAAATCGATACGCTCCGCGCTCATGGCCATGACCTCCCGCAGACGCCGCAGGCCTACGTTGCAGACTGGATTGGTGAAGGCTGGCTCAGCCGGCGATTTCCAGCGGGGGCAAGCGAGGAAGAGTTTGAGTTGACCTCGGAGGCGACAAGTGCCTTACGCTTTTTGAATGGCTTGTTGAAGCCCCGGACCACAGCCACCGAAAGCCGTCTAGCAACGGTCATTCAGCAGCTCACTCGTCTGGCCGACGAGACAGATGCCAATCCAGAAACGAGACGAGCCACGCTCATCGCCGAACGAGAACGTATCGATGCCGAGCTTAGGGCATTGGAACGAGAAGGTGTCAAAACACTCCCCGACGAGCGTGCGCTTGAGCGTGTCCGCGAAATCATTGCCCTCGCCGAAGAATTGGCCGCAGATTTCCGCAACGTACGTGACGAGTTCGACAAACTGAATCGAGGACTTCGCCAAAGTTTGATGGAGAGCGACGGCAGCCGAGGAGAAGTTCTGGAAGCCTTGTTCGCCGGCGTAGACCTGATTGCCCAGAGTGAGCATGGAAAAACTTTTACCGCCTTCTGGCGCCTGCTGACCGATGGTGAGCAAGCTGCGACGTTGATGGAGTCCCTGGAGTCTGTCACCTCCCGCACTTTTGCGCGCGGCCTAGAATTGAAAGAACGACGCTTCCTGCAAAACCTGACGGGAACCTTGATGGCCGAAGGTGGCAGTGTGCATGAAGTTGTCCAGCAATTTGCCCGTAGCCTCAAGGTAATCCCCCCGGAAATTAGCGGCGGTTAAAAGTAGAATTTTCTCCAAAGCAGCCCGAGGAACTTTTACATGAAGACGTCACGCTTTTCCGATAGCCAGATCATTGCCGTACTCAAGCAAGCCGAGGCTGGCAGCCCGGT
>SSSX01000129.1 GCA_015657735.1 Zoogloeaceae bacterium | reverse complement strand
GCCGGCGGCGATGTGCTCGGTGACCGGATCGGCGTACATGAAGGTGCCGAAGCCGGGGGCGGGCGGGTTGCCGGGCGCCGGGTTGACGGTGCCGAGCAGGGTCTGCAGGCGGCCGTCGGCGTCGCTGCCTTCGAACAGCATCAACTTGCGCACCGTGGCCGCCGCCAGATCGGGCTGCGGCAGCGGACCGTGCACCGGGCGCAGGTTGGTCGGCAGCGACGTGCCGGCCAGCCCCGCCAGGCTGGCGCCGGCGAAGCCGGACGGCTTGATGACGCTGAAGGCCATGACCCGGTCGGTGCTGCCGGCGAGCGGCGGCAGACCGTTGGGGAAGGGGGTGGCGGCGCTGTTCATCACGATCACCTTGCCGTGCCACCACCACACGACCTTCGAGAAATCGACGAGGATGTCGGCCCGCTCGCCCGGCGCCAGGGTCAGGCTGGTGAGCGCCACCGGGCTGTCCATCAGGCCGAGGTCGGTGCCGATCTGCCAGAACTTGAGGCTCACCCCCATGAAGTTCTCGAGGGCCAGGCGCAGCGTGTAGACCCGCGAGTCGGAGCCGTTCAGCAGACGCAGGCGATACAGCCGCGCTTCGCAGTCGAAACGCGGCCACGGCACGCCGTTGGCGACGATCACGTCACCGACGGACTCCGGCAGATGGGCCGGGTCGGTGGCCGGGTCGACGATCTCGCCGGCGGTGGTGAAGCGGCGGTCCTGGATACACACCGGCAGCTCGTAGGGCCACGCGGGCAGCTGGCCGGCGTGGACCAGGCAATCCTCGTTGCTGTCGCGGATGAAGTAGTGGCCGGCGAGGCCCATGTCGGCGTTCGGCCGGGTCACGCCGGGGGCGTGGTCGCGGTACCACAGGTGGCCGGCTTCCTGGCTGTTGTCGACGCTGCAGGCGGCGGTGGTGACCGGCAGCCGATAAGGCAGCCGACCGGCCTCGGTCTTCAGTTCGTTCGCGTAGCGCACGCTGACCGGCACGCCGCGCCGCAGGTTGAAGGTCCGGCCGGGGTAGGACGGCGGCTGCGAGCGGGAGCCGTAGCCCCACAGCGTCGTCGTGGCGGCCTGGCCGGTGGCCGGGTCGACGAGGCCGAGCGCCGCCTGGAATTCGCTGATCTTCAGCGTGTAGGTGCTGCCGCCGGCGGTATCCGGCGCGAACAGCCTGGCTGGATCGAGGGGGTTGGGCATCGGCAGCGCAAACCGCTGCGGCTTCTTCGTCGCGCCAAGAAGCGTCGTCACCGTGTGGCCGAAGCTCCACGGCGAGAAGAGGGAGGTGAGCAGGCCGGCGCTGCCGGTCTTGAGAAGCGTACGTCGGGTGGCCACGGTGAAGTCTCCTGCGCGCTGTCCGCCACGTCGTCGGCGTGGAACCGCCCGCACACGCGGAGGGCGACGCCTGCCGAAACGAGCATATCGACATTTTTATAGTTAAACCGCCAAATTCGACACAAATGATCGTTTTGGGATAATTGCCTACAAATGCCGGACGCGCAAGCAGGGATAACGACGCCGGCGCTGAAAGCGGAGCCGACGGCGGGAAGGGGACGCGCGCTGGATGCGGCCGCGGCGCGTCAGCGGTTGAACCAGCGCAGCAGCGTGCCCCAGTCGTGGAGGTCGAGGCGGGACACCTCGCCGCACGCGAAATCGAGGCCCAGCCAGCGTTCCGCCGGCAGGCCGAGGAGTTCGCCGGCCAGCGCGCGCAGCGGGCCGCCGTGGGCGACGACGACCACCGCCGGCGCCGGCGGCGCAGCCCGCAGTTCGGCCAGAAAGGCGTGGGCGCGGGCGGCCATCCGGCGCGGCGATTCGCCGCCGGGCGGGGCGAAGTCGAGCGGCGCGTCGGCCCACGCGTCGAGGGCCGCCTGACCGATGTCGGCGTAGCTGCGCCCTTCCCATTCGCCGAAGTGGATTTCGCGCAGACGCGGGTCGAGGCGCGGCGTGCCGAGGGCTTCGGCGAGCAGCCGGGCGCGCATCAGCGGGCTGGCGAAAAGGGCGAACTCGGCCGGCAGCAGCGGTCGCAGGCGGGCGGCGACGGCGTCGGCGGATTCGGCCAGCCCGAGGTCGGTGTGGCCGTAGCAGATGCCCGGCGCCACGTCGGGCCGGGGGTGGCGGATCAGGTAAAGCTCCACGCGGCGAGGATTCCGAGGTAGATCGATAGTTCGGCGAGCTGCTGGGCGGCGCCCAGGCAGTCGCCGGTGTAACCGCCGAGGCGGCGGACGAAGCTGCGCCGCGCCAGCACCCCGACCGCCACGCAGGCGGCCAGCGCCAGCAGCGCTTCGCGGGGCGACAGCAGCAGCAGCGGCAGCACGCCGGCGAGGGTCGCGATGCCCAGTTCGGTGGCGTCGGGCCGTCGGGCCAGCGGCGCGGATTTGGCGCCGGCGTCGGTGCGCGCGTAATCGAGCGTCGCCATCAGCCCGACCGCCACGAGGCGCGACAGCGGATGGGCGACGAGCAGCGCGGCGATCACCGGGTAATCCTCGTCGGCGCCCAGATCGGTCAGCGCGAGGTATTTGGCGAGCAGCATCAGCACCAGACCGATGGCCCCGTAACTGCCGATCCGCGAATCTTTCATGATCGCCAGCGCCTGCTCGCGGGTCCACCCGCCGCCGAGGCCGTCGCAGGTGTCGGCCCAGCCGTCCTCGTGCAGGGCACCGGTCAGGCGGACGGTCGTGGCGATCGACAGCACCACCGCCAGATCGATCGGCAGCACCTGCCCCGCCAGCCACAACACCGCCGCCGCCGCCAGCCCGACCAGCCAGCCGACCAGCGGCAGGAAGCGCACCGCGCGGGCCAGCTTGTCCGGCGCGAAATCCACCCACGCCGGCACCGGCAAGCGGGTGAAGAAGGACACGGCGATCAGGAACAACTCGAACTGGGCACGCATCACGGCACGACGACGGCTTTCAGGCAGGCGGCGGGCGCGGACCGCAAGGTGGCGTCAGTCACGCGTGCTGACGCCGGCCGATTCGAAGCTCGCCATCCCGTTGAGGAAATTCACCGCCGCCTCGACCAGCGGATAGGCCAGCGCCGCGCCGGTGCCTTCGCCGAGGCGCAGGTCGAGCTGAACCAGCGGTTCGGCGGCCAGGTGGGCGAGCTGGACGGCATGCCCCTGCTCGTGGGAACGGTGCGCGAACACGCAGTAATCGAGGATGTCGGGGGCCACCCGGTGGGCCACCAGCAAGGCGCTGGTGACGATGAAACCGTCGATCAGCAGCAGCATTTTGGCCTCGGCGGCGCCGAGCATCGCGCCGGCCATCATCGCGATCTCGAAGCCGCCGTATTCGGCCAGCACCGCCAGCGGATCGGCCGGCCGGCCGCCGCGGGCCACCGCGCGGGCCAGCAGGGCGCGCTTGCGTTCCATGCCGGCATCGTCGAGACCGGTGCCGCGGCCGATCACGGTGGCCAGTTCGGCGCCGGTCAGGCAGTGGGTGATCAGCGACGCGGCGGCGGTGTTGCCGATGCCCATCTCGCCGAAGCCGACCACGTTGCTGCCGTCGGCGGCAAGCTGGCGGGCCAGCTCCCGGCCGCGGGCCAGCGCGGCGTCGCGGGTGGCGGCATCCATCGCCGGCGCTTCGAGGTAGTTGGCGGTGCCGGCACCGAGCTTGGCGTCGATCAGACCCGGGCGCGGCCCGAAATCGTGAGCGACGCCGGCATCGACGACCGACAGGCCCATGCCCATCTGGCGCGCGAAGACATTGATCGCCGCCCCGCCGGCCAGGAAGTTCTCGACCATCTGCCACGTCACGTCCTGCGGGTAGGCCGACACGCCGGCCTTCGCGGCGCCGTGGTCGCCGGCAAACACCAGCATCTGCGGCCGGCGCAGTTCGGGCGACAGGGTCTGCTGGATCAGGCCGATCTGTCTGGCCAGCCCCTCCAGCCGGCCGAGCGCGCCGAGGGGTTTGGTCTTGGTGTCGATCCGCTGCTGCAGTGCAGCGGCAAGGCCCTGGTCGGGGCGGGAAATGGCGTAGGACATGGCGTGGGCGGTGAGCAGGAAGTGGGTGACGGGAAACAGGTCAGGGCGCGTTGCCTTTGAGCACCATCGGCAGGCCGGCGGCGACGAAGACGACGCGCCCGGCCAGCGCGGCGACGGCCTGGTTGAGGCGGCCGGCCTCGTCGCGGAACAGGCGGCCGAGGGGCGATTCGGGCACCAGCCCGAGACCGACCTCGTTGGCGACGAAAACGACTCGCCCGGGCAGGTCGGGAATCAGCGCGAGCAGCGCGGCGCGCTCGCGGGCGAAGGCCGGCAGCGACTCGGCAGCGGCCCCCGGCGGCAGGGTTTCGGCACCGTCGAGCAGGTTGGCGAGCCACAGGGTCAGGCAGTCGACGATCACGCAGCGCCCCGGCGCGGCGGCCGCGGCCAGCGCGGCGGCCAGCCGGCGCGGCGCCTCGACCACCGTCCAGCCGGCCGGGCGGTCGGCGCGGTGGCGGGCGATGCGCGCCGCCATCTCGGCGTCGAGGGCTTCGGCGGTGACGATCACGTGCACGGCCAGCCCGCTCGCCGCGGCCTCCTGTTCGGCCAGCCGGCTCTTGCCGGAACGGGCGCCGCCGAGGATCAGCTGGCAGCTCACCGGATTGCCTTCGGGCTGCCGGGCTGCGCTGCGGGCGCCGCCCGCCGACCCACGAAATCACCACCGTGTCGCGTCACTGTTTCTCCCTACCGCGCGTTCGATCGTCCGCCGCAGCGCAGCAGACCCTTTTTTCAATGCTATCATCAGCGGCTGTGCGCCAGCGGAAGCCTCCGCCGGCGACAGACGTGTTTCAGGTGCTCCACGGGCCAGCCGGCCAAGGAGTTAAACGGGAAACAGGTGCGCGTGCTTCCGCCGAAGCCGCCAGTCCTGTGCTGCCCCCGCAACGGTAAGCAGGTACACGGTGCGTCACACCGCCACTGGGCCTTTCGGTCTGGGAAGGCGACGCCCCGCAGCCAGTCCGGTTCATCCGGCGCGGCCCACCCTGCAAGCCCGGATACCGGCCTCGAACACATCAAGCGGAAGTGCCACGGGGTGGTGGCGACGGGCGCGGCCGGATTCCGGCCATTCTCTCGATCCTCCCGGGCGCCTCCAGACGCAATTCGCCCGATCTGGCGGGGACGCCAGCGGGTCAGGGAGAAAACCTCAAATGAACATCCGCCCCACCGTCGCCGCCCTCGCGGTCGCTTCCGCCTTTTCCGCCGCCGCCCACGCCGCCGGCCCCGACG
The DNA here is from genome assembly GCA_015657735.1 of Zoogloeaceae bacterium. Classification (GTDB taxonomy): domain Bacteria; phylum Pseudomonadota; class Gammaproteobacteria; order Burkholderiales; family Rhodocyclaceae; genus Zoogloea. The sequence continues at coordinate 115 of SSSX01000129.1, read as the reverse complement.
AGCAGCGCGTCGTGCTGGCCGCCGCGCCCACCGAGCAGCCGGTCGTCGTCGTCACCGCCACCCGCCAGGCCCAGCGTGCCGACGAGCTGATCGCCAGCGTCGACCGCATCGACCG
>SSSX01000807.1 GCA_015657735.1 Zoogloeaceae bacterium | reverse complement strand
GTAGGGTTATCTCAAGTTTACCGGCAGGGCGGTCGATAAGCGCCATCGAGGGGGCGGTCACGCCCCGGAACCTGTCGGAGACATCATGAAAGCACTCTTCGCGCCCGCGGTGGCAATGCTCAACCGCATGCGATACCCGGGCAAGTTTGCCCTGCTCGGGGTGATCACCCTGCTGGTGATCGGCTTCCTGCTCGCCCAGTTGGCGCTGTCGCTGCGCGAGAACATTACCTTCTCCGAAACCGAGAGCGAGGCCATTGCGCGGGTGCCGCGCGTGCTCAAGGTCGTCCAGCTTGCCCAGCAGCACCGCGGCCTGTCGTCCGGCGTGCTGAACGGCAACGAGGCGATGCGGGCGCCGCTGGAGAAAAAAGGCGCCGAGATGGTGGCGGCGATGAAGGCCGTCGACGAAGCCTTGTCGGCCGAGGCGGCGCCGACCGCCAGCAAGCGCTGGGCCGAGGTGCGCACCGACTGGGCGGCGCTGCAGTCGGGCGGGATGCAGATGAAGGCCCGCGACAACCTGTTCGCCCATACCGCGCTGGTCCACAAGCTGGTGCTGGCGCTGCACGATTTGGGCGACGACGGCAATCTGACCCTCGACCCGGTCGCCGACAGCTATTACCTGATCGACAACATCGTCCATCGCGTGCCCGAGGTTTCGGAGCGGCTCGGCCGCCTGCGTGCGATGGGCACCGGCGTGCTGGCCGCCAAAGCGCTGGATGACCAGCGCCGTTTCGACATCAGCACCCAGCTCGGCGAACTGAACATGGCGCTGGCCGGTTTCAACGAGAACCTGGAGCGGGCGGCTGCCGCCAATCCGCAGATCAGGCCGTCCCTCGACCGGCTCGGCCAGGAGTTCAACGCGACGACCGCCAAGGTTCTCGATGCGCTCCGCGAGCACATCCTGAAGGGCGATTTCGAAATGGCGCCGACCGCCTATTTCGAACTGGCCACCGGCGCCATCGATATGACCTACGCCAAGGTCTACGACGAACTGATTCCCGGCACGACGGCCTTGTTGAGCAGCCGGATCGCCCGGCACAGGAAGGCTTTCGCCATTGATGCGGTGCTCGTGTCGCTGGCGGTGCTGACCCTGGCCTACCTGTCGGTGGCGTTCTGCCTGGCGGTGATGAAATCGGTCAATGAGCTGCGCGCCGGTGCGCAGGCGCTGGCCGCCTGCGATCTGCGCGCGCGCATCGATTTTTCGGCCCACGACGAGCTGCGTCTGGTCGCCGACCAGTTCAACGAGACGGCGCGCGCCTTTGCCACGGTGATCGGCAAGGTCCAGCACGGCGCCAACGACGTGGCGAGCGCGGCGGAATCCCTCGCCGAATCGGCTTCGCGGGTGTCGTCGGGCTCGGAGCAGCAGAGCGAGGCGGCGTCGAGCATGGCCGCGGCGGTCGAGGAGATGACCGTCGGCATCGAGGAGATCGCCAGCAGCGCATCGGCCGCCGAAGGCATTTCGGCCGCCTCCGGCGCGCTGTCGGCCGAAGGCGGCGCGGTGGTGGCGAAGACGGTCGGCGAGATGGAGCGCATTGCCGGTTCGGTGCGCGAGTCGGCAACCGTGATCCAGGATCTGGGCGACCAGTCGGCACAGATTTCGACGATCGTCAGCTCGATCAAGGAGATCGCCGACCAAACCAACCTGCTGGCCCTCAACGCGGCGATCGAGGCGGCCCGCGCCGGCGAGACCGGCCGCGGGTTCGCCGTGGTGGCCGACGAGGTGCGCAAGCTGGCGGAGCGCACGGCCAAGGCCACCGGCGAGATCACCGGCATGGTGGCGTCGATTCAGAGCGGCACCGCCCGCGCGGTGGAAACCATGCAGGACGGCGTGACCCGGGTGCAGGAGGGCATGGTGCTGGCCGAGCAGGCCGGGACGTCGATGGAGCAGATCCGCAGCGGCGCGACGCAGGTGGTCGGTGCGGTGACCGACATTTCGGCGGCGCTGCGCGAACAGGGCGCGGCGAGCACCGAGATCGCCCGCAACGTCGAGCACATCGCCCAGATGGCCGAGCAGAACAGCGCCGAGGTGCGGGATACCGCCGCCACCGCGCAGCGTCTGGAACAACTGGCCCAGCAACTGCGGGCCGAGGTGGCGCACTTCAGCATCTGAGCCGGCAGGAAGTAACGAGGCCCCGGGGCGCAGCGCGCGTCCCGGGGCCTCGTCGTTTTCGGGCGGCGGTCAGTCGGGGAGCAGCGCGCCTTCGAGTTCCTGGCGGCCCAGCGGCGAGGCCATCGCGATGATGTGCTGGCCGGGCAGGAGCATGAAATCCTTGGGCGGGTTGAAGACCAGGTCGTCGTCGCTGCGCACCGCCAGCAGCACGTAGTTGGGGCTGCGCAGGCGCAGGGTGTCGAGGGCCCGCGGTTCGAAATGCTCGGGCACCTTCACTTCCTCGAGGCGCAGCTTGAGTTCCGAGCGCAGCATCTGGTCGAGGAAGGACACCACGTGGGGCCGGATCATGCTCGAGGCGATCCGCATGCCGCCCGTGAAGTCGGGCGAGATCACGCTGTCGGCGCCGGCCTTGCGCAGCTTTTCGGCGTTGCGCACCTCGTGGCAGCGGGCCACGATGCGGATGCGCGGGTTGAGCTGCTTGGCGGTGAACACGATCATCAGGTTGCGGCTGTCGTCGCCGGTCACCGCGAAGACGCCCTGCGCGTCGAGGATGCCGGCCGACAGCAGCAGGTCGTCGTCGCTGGCGTCGCCGCCGAGGTAAACCAGGCCGGGCAGGCGCTCGCGCTGGGCTTCCATCGCGGCTTCGTCGGCGTCGATGGCGACGAAGTGGCGGTGGGTGGTGGTCAGCTCGTTGGCCACGTTGCGCCCGACCCGGCCGAAGCCGCAGATGATGTAGTGGCCGTGCAGCTTGCGAATCTGCTTTTCCATGCGTCGTCTCCGCAGGGTGTAATCGAGGTCGCTTTCGAGAAAGAAAACGGTCAGGCTGGTAAACAGGAAGGTCACCGCGCCGAAGCCGGCGAGGGCGATCAGGCCGGCAAAGAGCCGCTCGCCGAAGCCGTCGACGCGGACCACTTCGCCGTAGCCGACGGTGGTCACGGTGATGATCGTCATGTAGAAGGCGTCGGAAAGATTCGCCTCGTCGCCGCCGGCGAGGTAGAACCCCGCGGTGCCGACGACGATCAGCGCGACGAGGAAGCTTGCCGCGAAGTAGATGCGCAGCAGGATGCGCGGCAGCTGGCTGTGGCGCCGGAGCGGGGTGAGGGCGGCCTTCTTGCGCTTGCGCCGGTGCAGCAGGCGGCGCAAGAGGGCGAAAAGGTAGGCGATTTTCAAGGTTTGCGCTTCCGTCGCTGGTGCCAGTGGTGGATCAGATAGCTGCGCCAGGCCAGGCGGGTCAGCAGGTAGCCGGCCAGCGCCAGGCCGGAGGCCAGCGCGATGAGTCCGAGCAGCAGCGGCCGGCCGAGTCCGGCCATCCAGCCGGCGAAGGCTTCGAGCCAGGCGACGAGGCTGCCGCCGCTCCATTCCGGCGGCGTCGTGAAGTGCCCGGCGCCGTTGCCGAGAAGCCATTCGCCGATGGCGACGGCGGCGACGTAGAGCGGCACGATCGTGAAGGGATTGGTGTACAGCGTGGTGAACAGCGCCAGCGGCAGATTGACGCGGAAGGCCAGGCAGCACAGGGCCGCGCCAAGCATCTGGAAGGGGCCGGGAATGAGGCCGCAGAACAGGCCCACGGCCACCGCACCGGCGGCCGAGTGGCGGTTGAGGTGCCACAGGCGGGGGTGAAACAGGGTGTTGCCGAATGGGGCCAGCCAGCGGTTGGCGGCGAGCGCCTGGTGGTCCGGCAGGTAGCGCTTGAGCAGTCGTCGCATGGTGTTGTCGGGCGCGTCGCGGGACGATGCCCGTATCTTCGTGAGGGATTTTAACCGACTCCCCGGGTCTTGGCGTTTCGGGCGCGACGGGCTAGATTGCGCGCCATGCGGATTATCGTGATGGCATTCGCGGCGGGCCTGCTCGGCTGCCAGCTCGGGGCGGCGCTGCCGACAGCGGCGGAGGTGGCGGCGGCGCTCGCTGCCGGCGGCGTGGCCGGCGGGCTGGCGTGGGTCGGGCGGCGGACGGCCTGGCGGCGGGTGCTGCTGGCGCTGGCGGCGCTGGCCGTGGGGTGGAGCTACGCGGCGTGGCGTGCCGAACTGCGCCTTGCCGACGCGCTGCCGGCCGACCTGGAAGGGCGCGACGTGACGGTGACCGGCGTCGTCGCGTCGCTGCCGCAGGATTTCGAGCGCGGCCTGCGCTTCGTCTTCGAGGTAGAGGAGAGCGCCGAGCCGCTGCCGCGGACGATCTCGCTGGCCTGGTACCGGGGTTTTCGCGACGACGAGTGGCACAGCCTGACCGACGTCCACCCCGGCGAGCGCTGGCGCCTGACGGTGCGCCTCAAGCGCCCGCACGGCAACGTCAATCCCCACGGCTTCGACTACGAGGGCTGGTTGCTCCAGCAGGGCATCCGCGCCACCGGCTACGTGCGCCCGGCCGAGAGCAACCGGCGCCTCGAGGCCTTCGTGCCCGGCCTGATGAACGCCGTCGAGCGCCTGCGCGAAGGGGTGCGGACGCGCTTC
>SSSX01000806.1 GCA_015657735.1 Zoogloeaceae bacterium | reverse complement strand
GTTGATTGCAATGAAGTTTGGTTGCCATATCGAATTCCGGCTCCCGATCGAGTATAGCGTTCAGTCGGACTGGCCGCCGGGTGTGCGACTGAAGTCGCACCTACGGCAGCGCCGGAGAGATTGGCGGCGCAGTGACGCGCGCTGTGGGTGCGAATTCATTCGCACACGGACGCCGGACGAAGGATCTGCCCCGCGTTTGCCCGGGGGTGTGCGACTGAAGTCGCACCTACGGCAGCATCGGAGAGCTTGGCGGCGCGGTGACGCACACTGTGGGTGCGAATTCATTCGCACGCGGAGGCCGGATGGAGGATCTGCCCCGGATTTGCCCGGGGGCGTGCGACTGAAGTCGCACCTACGGCAGCATGAGAGAGATTGGCGTCGCGCTGACGCGCGCTGTGGGTGCGAATTCATTCGCACGCGGACGCCGGATCAAGGATCTGCCCCTGATTTGTCCGGGGGTGTGCGACTGAAGTCGCACCTACGGCGGGATCAACGGGGACGGAGCCGACAACCTCGCGCCTGCACCATCCTCATTCCTCGTCGCCGCGCACGGCGGCGCCGGCGAGGTTGGCGGCAAGCAGCGCGGAGGCGTCGTGGCGCCGCAGTTGTATCGCGGCCTGCCAGACGGCGAAGCGGCGGGCCTGGTCGGTGCGGGCGGCGGCGGCTTCGGCGGCGCTCACCGCGCAAAAGCGCACTTCGTCGCCCGGCTGCAGATGGGCCAGTCGCGGCAGGTCGGCGCGGATCACGGTGGCGATCTTCGGATAGCCACCGACCGTCTGGCAGTCGGCCAGCAGCACGATGGGGCGGCCGTCGGCCGGCACCTGGATCGCGCCGGGCGTCACGCCGTCCGAAACGATGTCGGCGCCGCGCGGGCCGTGGCGCAGCGCCGGGCCGGCCAGACGCAGGCCCATGCGGTCGCGCTCGCGGGTCACCACAAAAGCCGCAGCGAAAAAGGTGTCGATGGCGTCGGCGCCGAAGTGGTCGGCCTGCGGGCCGACGATCACCCGGATCGGGCCGCCCGCGTGGACGAAGGGCGCCGCTGCCACCCGCTCGACTTGCGGATCGCCGTCGAAGAGCGCGCACGGGAGGCGCTCCGGCAGCAATCCCAGGCCGGCACGGGCATAGGTGGACCGGCTGCCGAGCTGCACGGGGGTGCGGATGCCGCCGGCCACCGCAACATAGCCAATGCCGTGCGGACTGCCGATCTGCAGCCGGTCGCCGGCCAGCAGCGTCGCGGTGGACCACGCAGCCACCTCGCGGCGCTCGCCGGACGCCGCGAGCAGGCGCGCCCCCATTTCGCCGGCCAGAGCAAGCCGCAGCGGGCCGGCCGCAGCCCGCAGCGTCGGCCCGGCGAGCTGCACTTCGAGCCCCGCCGCCTCCGGCGGATTGCCGGCCAGCGCATTGGCGGCGGCCAGCAGCAGCGGATCGAGC
>SSSX01000805.1 GCA_015657735.1 Zoogloeaceae bacterium | reverse complement strand
CGAAGCGCGTCAGCTGATCCGCCTCGCCGGGCGGCATGGCCGCCTGCTGTCGGTCTTCCACAACCGGCGCTGGGACGCGGACTTCCTGGCCCTGCGCGAACTGCTCGCCGATGGCCGTATCGGCCGACCGACCGAGCTGGAGTCGCGCTTCGAACGCTTCCGTCCCGAAGTGCGCCAGCGCTGGCGCGAGCAGGCGGTGGCCGGCGGCGGCCTGTGGTACGACCTCGGGCCGCATCTGGTCGACCAGGCGCTGCAGCTCTTCGGCCTGCCCGACGGCGTGGCGGCGCGCTTCGCGATCCAGCGCGACGGCGCCGAGACGGACGACTGGGCGCAGGTCGACCTCGACTACGGACGCCTGCAGGTCACCTTGCGCGCCTCGATGCTGGTGGCCGGCGGCATGCCGCGCTTCGTCGCCCACGGCACGGCCGGCAGCTGGGTCAAGTACGGGCTGGATTGTCAGGAAGACCAGCTCAAGGCCGGCCTCAGCCCCGGCGCGCCCGACTGGGGACGCGATCCGCAAGCGCCCACGCTGTACGCCGCCGCCGGCCCGGCCACCGCCGCGCCGCTGCCGCGCGGCGACTACCCGGCCTACTACGCCGCCATCCACGCGGCGCTGCGCGACGGCGGCGCCAACCCGGTCCCGCCGCACCAGGCCCTGGCCGTGATGGCGGTCATCGACGCCGCCCGGCGCAGCGCCCGCAGCGGCCGCCGCACCGGCCTGCAACTCACCGCCACGGAGCGCGCCGCATGGAACTGAACGACGAGATCGCCCGCGTCGCCGCGCAGGAAGCGGCGCTGCGCCTGCCGCGCTTCGACGAGGATTTCGCCTGGCGCCTCGGCACCCGTCTGCACGGCCTGGCCGTTGAGCGCCGGCTCGCCATCGCCATCGAGATCCGGCGCTGTGGGCAGCTGCTGTTCCACGCCGCGCTGCCCGGCACGACGCCGGACAACGGCGACTGGATTCGCCGCAAGGGCAATGTGGTGACGCGCTTCCTGCGCAGCTCCTACGCCGTCGGCCTGAGCCTGCAGCACAAGGGCGGCGACCTGACGAGCCGCTACGGCCTGCCGGCCGCCGACTACGCAAGCCACGGCGGCGCCTTTCCACTCAACGTGGAAGGCGCCGCCGTCATCGGTTACGTGGCAGTGTCGGGTCTGCCCCAGCGCCTCGACCACGAGCTGGTGGTCGAGGCGCTGAGCGCCGAACTGGGCTTGATTTACCTGCCGCCGGATGGCGCCGCTCAGGCCTTGCCGACCTGAATCCCGGCCGGATGCGGCAGCGCCTCGTCGGTGTCCTCCGGCAGCAGGTTGCCGTCGGCCAGCGCCGCGTCGGCCTCGGCGGTGGCCGGGAAGCGCTCCGGGTGGAGGTGGCGGTTTGCCACCTGCGCATCGAAAGTGCCGGACCACTTGGCGATGACCACCGTCGCCACGCTGTTACCGATGGTGTTGCAGGTGGCGATGGCCATCGACATGAAGCGATACACGCCGAAGATCACCGCCAGGCCTTCGACCGGGAGGATGCCGGTGGAAGTCACCGTGGCCGCAAAGACCACGAAGGAACCGCCGGACACCGTTGCCGCGCCCTTCGAGGTGAGCAGCATCAGCAGCAGCACGCCGATCTGCTGATCGAGCGACAGCGGCACGCCGTAGGCGTAGGAGATGAACATCACGCCCATCGACATGAACAGCGAGGTGCCGTCGAGGTTGAAGGCATAGCCGGTGGGCAGCACCAGGCCGACCGTCTGCTTGCCGCAGCCGAGGCGCTCGAGCTTGATCAGCAGGCGCGGCAGCGCGCTTTCCGACGACGCGGTGCCGATCACGATGAAGATTTCGTCCTTGATGTACTTCAGGAAGCGCCACAGGCTGAAGCCGGCCAGCCGGGCGATCAGGCCGAGCACCAGCGCGACGAAGACCACCACCACGCCGTAGAAGCTCAGCACCAGCTGGGTCAGCGCGATCAGCACCGCGGTGCCGCTGCTGCCCACCGAGAAGGCCACCGCGCCGAAGGTGCCGATCGGGGCGAGCTTCATGACCAGATTGATGAACGAGAACAGGACTTCCGACACTTGATCCAGCCCTTCGTTGATCCGGTTGCGCTTGCCTTCGGGGATGGCCAGGATGCCGACGCCCATCATCACCGCCAGCACCACCACCTGCAGCAGCTCGCCCTTGGCAAAGGCGCCGACGAAGTTGTCGGGCACGATGTGCGCCATGAATTCCAGGAAACCCTGCGGCGCGGCCTTGGCGGCAGCCGGAGGCAGCGCGCCGCCGGCGACGGTGGCCATGCCTTCGCCGATCTTGAGCAGGTTGCCGGCGAGCAGGCCGAGCACCAGCGCGAAGGTCGACACCACCTCGAAATAGACGATGGAGCGCCAGCCGACCCGCCCGGCACTCTTCACGTCGCCGGCCGAGGCGATGCCGTGCACGATGGTCAGGAAGACCAGCGGCGCCACGCCGCACTTGATCAGCGCCAGGAACATGTCGCCGAGGAGCTTGAGCTGGGCGGCGAATTTCGGAAAGGCGAAGCCGACCAGGATGCCGAGGATCAGCGAAACCAGCACCTGCATGCCCAGCTTGCGGTACCAGGGCAGTTTTTTGGGCGGGGCGAGCGTGGCGTCGGCGTGATGGGTTTGCGTTGTCATGTTTGTCTCCTCGCTGCGGCCGCTCAGGCGCCGGTGGCCCGCGACAGTTCGATGGCGCGGTCCACCATCTGCGGCGCCAGGCCGAGGTAGTTGGCCGGGTCGGTCAGGCGGTCGATGGCGGCGCGGTCGAAGTGCGCGGTGACGGCCGGCAGCGCGGCGAGCGCGTCGGCCAGCGTGCCGCCCTGCTCATTGACGGTGCGGCAGGCGTCGTAAACGATGTCGTGGGCCTGCTGGCGGCCGGTGAAGGGCGCCAGGCCCATCATCACCGCCTCGGCGACGATCAGGCCGCGGCTGATGCCGAGGTTGCGCTTCATCTGCGCAGTGTCGACGATCAGCCCGCCCAGCGCGAACTTGGCCTGGTGCAGCGCGCCGGCGGTGAGGATGAAGCTCTCGGGAATGGCGATCCATTCGGCGTGCCACGGCCCGGTGGCGCGTTCAAAGTCCTGGATCATCGCGTCGACCATCAGGCCGGCGTGCTGGCGCACCGCCTTGGCGGCGGCCAGCATCAGCTCGCTGGAGATCGGGTTGCGCTTTTGCGGCATCGTGCTGCTGGCGCCGCGGCCCTTGACGAAGGGCTCATAGACTTCGGCGAATTCGGTCGACGCCATGATCATGATGTCGAGCGCGATCTTGCCCAGCGAGCCGGTGACCAGCGCCAGCAGATTGACTGCCTCGGCGAAGCCGTCGCGGGCCACGT
>SSSX01000128.1 GCA_015657735.1 Zoogloeaceae bacterium | reverse complement strand
GTCTTCAAGGATCGTCCCGAGGTTGTAGAGCTTGTCGCAAGCCGATACCAGCAGGCTGTCGTCCCGAACCGTTTGCAGGTGGGCGAGGTAGGCGTCCTTGCGCTCCTGCCAGGGCGCCTTTGGCGCGCCGGCCTCCGGAATGCAGTCCGAACAGTCGCGCACCATGCGCAGCACGTCCGGCCCAAAGGCGGCGATGCGCGGCAGGTACTCGACGCCGCCGTCCTCGAGAACGTCATGCAGCAGCGCGGCAATCTGCTGATCCTCGCTGCCGCCATAGGCTTTCACCAGCGCGGCCACGCCCCGCGGGTGTTCGATGTAAGGGATGCCGGTTCCCTTACGCACCTGCCCAGTGTGCGCTTCGCACGCGAGGGTGTCGGCCAGGGCGAGGCGGTCATTGGGCGCCATCATCTCCACCTTGGTTCTGCGGGTTGCGGGCGGCGAGAGCCTTCTTTCTCGCATCGGCCACCGCCTTCAACTCCGGCGGCAGCATGTCGTACAGCTCTTCTTCCGAATACAGCCCGGTCCCGGGCTCGCAGTCGTACTCGAAGCCGTTGCTTTTCGCTTCAGGCGCTGCGTTCTCAGGGGCGGGGGTTTTCTGGCTGGGCATCGCTCGCCCTCCTTTCGTGTCCATTGTACGCGATTGGCATTCAGCGAGCTATTGGGGGCCGCTGGCGGGCCTCGTTGCATGCCCGGCGCAGTGACGGCCCCATGCCTGCATGGACGACGCTCCGTTTTATCCTGCCCCCGGCATCGCCTACCAGACACTGGACGGGATATCCGGCCGTTACTTCGAATGCCTGACAATGCGGGCCACGCTGACGCCCCAGGCGTGCGCCCTGAACTTCGCGGCGTCAACGGTGCTGGGGGAAGGCCGCTACGCCAGTTGCCACCGCTGCAAGATCGGGCGAGCCCATGCCGGCGAGAGAGCCGGCCTTGAATCGGAGGACGTCGGCTGGCGGTGCTGCCGCTGCGGCCCGTCCGGGCAGTCCCGCATCATCGGCGGGGCGCTTTGCGTTTCCTGCTACAACCGGACACGCGAGGCCATCGGCATGAAGGACGGCCGCGGCTCGATACCGGTCGGGATTCTCGAACAGCTACGGCCTGGGTGGGCCATCGTCGGCGAATTGCCGCCGCCGGACGCCGACAGACCTTCGCCGTGTGTGCCCTTGCTCGAGACTTCCCGCAGGTTGCTGGCGGCCACGCCCAGCCTCTACCGTTTGGCGACAGGCTGCTTTCTTCTGGTGGCCGTCGTCGAGAGCCTGGAAGAACTGCACCGGACCATCCGCCGGAAGCTGCCCGGCGTGCGGGTCATGTCAGCGGGCGTCGAGCCTACGTTGCTGGAGTTCCACGAGGTGGGGATTGATCCGAACGAGTGGCTACGTGTCGGTGGGTGCTGACGGGGTCGAACCGCCGACATTCGCCTTGTAAGGGCGACGCTCTACCAACTTGGCACCCCTGATGCTCCTGATGATCGACAAGCGACAGATTCAGGCTCAACTTGGGCCGTGCTTCGGTCGTCTTGGGCCGGCACGCCGCTCGAGGTTCTGTGTAGGGCCTTTTTCGCCGGCAGTTTTCCTGCTCGGTTGAACCCGATGGCGGAGCGTTCGACAGTTCGCCCGGTAGTTCAATGGATAGAACACACGGTTGCGCCCTTGCATGGGTGCAAGGGCTCGTGAGGCTTGAACGCACGTCGCATAATGCCGCCGGTCCTGCCCCCACTTCCCAGACGATCAGCACATCCACACGACGCTCGGCGTTGAACGCTGTGGGAGCAACAGGGGAGCAATGGCACCCAGACGCAAAAAAGCCAACCCTTGCGGATTGGCCTAAGTGCTTGAATCTTTTGGTGGTGATGGGCGGAATCGAACCGCCGACCTACGGGTTATGAATCCGTCGCTCTAACCGTCTGAGCTACATCACCGACCGGAGCCCGCTATAATAGAGTTTTGATCCTTCCTGGTCAACACGCGATGAAAAAGCTTTATATCCGGACCTTCGGCTGCCAGATGAACGAGTACGACTCGGACAAGATGGCGGATGTGCTCGGGGCGGCCGACGGGCTGGAGAAGACCGACAACCCAGCAGAGGCGGATGTGATCCTGTTCAACACCTGCTCGGTGCGTGAGAAGGCGCAGGAGAAGGTCTTCCACGACCTCGGGCGGGTCAAGCACCTCAAGCAGAAGAATCCGAACCTGATCATCGGCGTCGGCGGTTGCGTGGCGAGCCAGGAGGGCGAGGCGATCGTCGCGCGGGCGCCGTATGTCGACCTGGTGTTCGGCCCGCAGACGCTGCACCGCCTGCCCAGGCTGATCGCCGAGCGCAAGGCGTCGGGGCGGTCGCAGGTGGATATTTCCTTCCCCGAGATCGAGAAGTTCGACAATCTGCCGCCGGCCCGCGTGGACGGGGCGAGCGCCTTCGTGTCGATCATGGAGGGTTGTTCCAAGTACTGCACCTTCTGCATCGTGCCCTACACCCGCGGCGACGAGGTCTATCGTCCGCTGGCCGACGTGCTGGCCGAGGTGGCCGGTCTGGCGGCGCAGGGCGTGCGCGAAGTGACGCTGCTCGGCCAGAACGTCAATGCCTGGCGCGCGCCGCTGGATGGCGATGGCGGCGAGATGGCGGACTTCGCCTTCCTGCTCGAGTGCGTGCATGAGATTCCCGGCATCGAGCGGCTGCGCTACACCACCTCGCACCCGCGGGAGATGACCCAGCGGGTCGTCGATGCCTACGCCAGGCTGCCCAAGCTGGTGTCGCACCTGCATCTGCCGGTGCAGGCCGGTTCCGACCGGGTGCTGGCGGCGATGAAGCGCGGTTACACGGTGCTCGAGTACAAGTCGCTGGTGCGCAAGCTGCGTGCGGCGCGGCCGGACATTTCGCTGTCGTCGGACTTCATCGTCGGCTTTCCGGGCGAGACCGAAGCGGATTTCGAGGCGACGATGAAGCTGATCGACGAGCTGGGTTTCGACACCTCGTTCAGCTTCGTCTACAGCGCGCGTCCCGGCACGCCGGCCGCCGATCTGGCCGACGACACCGCGGCCGACGTCAAGCTGGCGCGCCTCGCGCGGCTGCAGAAGCGCATCGAGGCGCACGCCGCGACGATCAGCGAAGGGATGGTCGGCACCGTCCAGCGCATCCTGGTCGAAGGCCCGTCGAAGAAAGACCCGAACGAACTGGCCGGGCGCACCGACAACAACCGCGTCGTCAACTTCGCCGGCGCCCCGCGCCTCGTCGGCCATTTTGTCGACGTGACCATCGTGTCGGCGCTGCCGCACTCGTTGCGCGGCGAAATCGTCGTGAAGGATTGACGGTTTTGCCGAATTCGACTTTTCTGCCGGGCGCCGGTCTGGCAGCATGCATCCGATGAAGCCCACCGAAATCACGCTGCATCCGCTCGACAACGTGCGCCTCGCCAATCTGTGCGG
>SSSX01000127.1 GCA_015657735.1 Zoogloeaceae bacterium | reverse complement strand
GAAGCCTTCCATCTCGGCCATCGGCACCTGGCCGATGATCTCGGTCCACCCGGATTGCGGGCTGTCGGTGCCGGTGACGCGGCCGCGGCGGCCGGAGAGTTCGGCGCTGATGCCGCCGAAGTGCTCGTCGGCGACCCGCACGGTGAGGGTGATCAGCGGTTCGAGCACCACCGGGCGGGCGGCCAGCACGGCTTCCTGCACCGCGTGGCGGGCCGCGGTGACGAACGAGACTTCGTTGGAATCGACCGCGTGGTGCTTGCCGTCGAACACCGTGACTTTCAGATCCTGCAGCGGGAAGCCGGCCATCACGCCTTCGGCGATGGCCTGACGGACGCCTTTTTCGACCGCCGGCATGAAGTTGTAGGGGATCGTGCCGCCCTTCACCTCGTCGGCCAGTTCGAGGCCGGCTCCGCGCTCGAGGGTTTCGACGCGCAGCGCGACCTCGCCGAACTGGCCGGCGCCGCCGCTCTGTTTTTTGTGGCGGTAGCGCGCCTCGGCGCTGCCGGCGATGGTTTCGCGGTAGGGAATGGCCGGCGGGCGGGTGCCGAGGGTGAGGTTCCAGCGGGTCTTGAGGGTGTCGAGGGCGCTCTTGAGGTGCACTTCGCCGAGGCCGCGGATCACCGTTTCCTTGGCCTGGGCGTTGCGTTCGACGGACAGGCACGGGTCTTCGTCGAGCATGCGGTGCAGGGCTTCGGAGAGCTTCTGCTCGTCGCCGTGCTTCTCGGGCAGCAGCGCAAGTCCGAACACGGCCTGCGGGTAGCGCGGCGGCACGAGGTGGAAGTGGTCTTCGTCGTGGGAGTCGTGCAGCACGGCGTCGCGGTGGATGTCGTCGATCCGCGCCACGGCGCAGATGTCACCGGGGATGCCGGTGTCGATCTCGGTCTGGTTCTTGCCCTGCACGCGCAGCAGGTGGGCGACCTTGAAGGGCTTCCGGGCGTCGCCGATGAAGAGCTGGGTGTTGGGCGTGACGGTGCCCTGGTGGATGCGGAACAGGCCGAGCTTGCCGCGGAAAGGGTCGTTGCTGACCTGGAACACGTGGGCGATGACGTGCCGGTCGGCGTCGGTGGTGGCGTCGACCGGTGCGGCCGCCGGGCCTTCGCCTTTCAGGAAGCGCGGCGGGTTGCCTTCGGTCGGGTCGGGCAGCAGGCGGCCCATGATGTCGAGCAGCTCGGTGATGCCGGCGCCGCTGCGGGCCGAGGTGAAACAGACCGGGATCAGGTGGCCTTCGCGCAGGGCCTGCTCGAAGGGATCGTGGAGCTGTTCGGGCTGCAGGGATTCGCCCTGTTCGAGGTACAGCGCCATCAGATCCTCGTCCACCTCGACGACCTGGTCGACGATATGGTCGTGGGCCGCGCGGACGCTCGAGAAGGCCGGCGTGGCGTCGTAGTCGGGCGTGAAGAAGCAGTCGATGACGGCGCCGCCGCCGGCGGTGGGCAGGTTGATCGGCAGGCATTCCTTGCCGAAGCTGGCGGTGATGCGCTCCATCAGCGCGCCGAAATCGACGCCCGGCGCGTCGATGCGGTTGACGACGACCATCCGGCATTTGTCGGCGGCGGCCTCCATCGCCTTGCGGGTGACGGTTTCGACGCCGGCCGCGGCGTTGATCACCACCACGGCGGTCTCGACGGCCGGCAGCGTGGCCAGTGCGCGTCCGAGGAAGTCGGGCAGGCCCGGGGTGTCGAGGACGTTGACCCAGTGCTCGGCCCATTCGAGGTGGGCGAGGCTGCTGTTGAGGGAGTGGCCGAAGGCCTTTTCCTGCGCATCGTAGTCGCTGACGGTGTCGCCCTTCTCG
>SSSX01000804.1 GCA_015657735.1 Zoogloeaceae bacterium | reverse complement strand
TTGATCAGCGGATAGTGGGTGCAGCCCAGGACGAGGGTGTCGACGTTCTCGGCGAGCACCGGCTTGAGGTATTCCTGGGCGGTCAGACGCGTGACCGGATGATCCAGCCAGCCTTCCTCGACCAGCGGCACCAGCAGCGGACAGGCTTGCGAATAGACGCGCACGTTCGGATCAAGGGCGTGCATGCGGCGCGCGTAGGCGTTGCTGTTGATCGTCGTCGGCGTGCCGATGACGCCGATCGCGCGCGACGTGGACTCCGCCACCGCGGCGCGGGCGCCGGCGTCGATCACGTCGAGCACCGGGATGTCGCCGGCCTTCTGCTTGACGACCGGCGCCGCCACCGCCGCCATCGTGTTGCAGGCGATGATCAGCATCTTGACGCCCTGGTCGAGCAGGTAGTCGGTGATCTGCCCGGTGAAGTGCTCGATGGTCGCCACCGACTTGACGCCGTAAGGCACGCGGGCGGTGTCGCCGAAATAGACGATGTTCTCGAGCGGCAGGCGCTCCATCAGCGCGCGCACGACGGTGAGGCCGCCCACGCCGGAGTCGAAGACTCCGATCGGCAGCTTGCCAGTATCAGACATGATTGGACGGGGGAACGGGGAAGCCGGATTCTACGCCAGACCGGCGGGAACGGGCCGCTCAGTAATCGAGCCGGCCGACCAGCTCTTCCTCTTCCTCGGCGCTGAGGGCGAACTTGTAGGCGGATTTTTCGTCCGGCAGCTCGCGCCACTTGCCGCCGATCTCCTTCAGCCGCCGTTCGATCTTGGCGCACGAGATGTGCATCAGGATGGCCGGCGCATTGACCCGCTCGCAGGTCCGCTCGGCGCCGATCTGTTCGAACTCGAGGAGTTTTTCGTAGAACGCCCGGTGCCGCGGATTGATCTCGATGAGGATGTCGGTGCAGCCCTTGACCCGATGGGCGTAGATGTAGAGCAGATGGATCAGCGAGATGATGAGCCGCTTCGAGCGCGCCGTCGGATCGATCGCGAAACGCCCGAACTCGCACAGCTTGCAGCCCCGGGCGCGCAGTGCGGCGGCCTCGGCGCCGTAGGTCGTATCGAGGGCCAGGCCGGCCGGCGAATCGATGTTGACGGTGACCGTCGCGTAAATCCGGCCGAACAGTTCGGCGTTCATCGTCAACTGGTTGGGCTCGTCCTCGGTGCCGATCTGGCCGTAACCGCGCCACGCATAGCGCTTCTGGATCAGCAGATCGGTCTCGCGGCGGCGCTCGCCGTCGCGCATCAGCATCTTGATGCGGAACTTGTCCTGCCGCTCGCTCTGCGCATTGACGGTCGGGCCATCCTCCGCGATGCATAGCGGATCGAAGCGCCACGACTCCATGGCGGTAACCTCCGCCAGGGTTTGCGGTGCGCGCGCTTCTTCAGCGGAAGGTTTGAGAGCGGGTTTTCGGAACATCGCCGCGTACTATACCGCGCCTTCGGCAGCCGGAACATCGTGTTGTCGCAGCGCCCACGTGACATGTTCCCTCACCAGCGGCGAAGAGTCGTCGCGACGCGCCCGCAGCGCCCCCAGCACCTCCGGCGAGCGCGGCGCGTTGCCGAGCGCCACGGCCAGATTCCGCAGCCAGCGTTCATGGCCGATCCGGTAGATGGGGCTGCCGGCCATGCGTTCGGCAAAATCCGTGGCCGACCAGCGGAACAGCGTCACCAGCCCGGCGCCGTCGAGCCCGTGGCGCGGAGAGAAGTCGGCCTCCGGGCTGCGCCGCGCAAAACGGTTCCACGGGCAGGCCAGCTGACAGTCGTCGCAACCGTAGATCCGGTTCCCGATCGGCTTCCGCAGATCCTCCGGAATGCTGTCTTTCAGTTCGATCGTCAGGTAAGAAATGCAGCGCCGGGCATCGACGCGGTAGGGGGCGACGATCGCCCCGGTCGGACAGGCCGGGATGCACGCCGAACACTTTCCGCAATGCCCGCCCGTCGCCTCGTCGACGGGCAGCGGCAGCTCGGTGTAGATCTCGCCGAGGAAGAAGAACGAGCCGGCCTGGCGGGACAGCAGCAGGCTGTGCTTGCCGCGCCAGCCCAGCCCGGCCTTCTCGGCCAGCGCCACCTCCATCACCGGCGCCGAGTCGACGAACACCCGGTGGGCGTGCGGCGCGGCTTCGGCGATGCGGTCGGCCAGCCGCTGCAGACGGGTGCGCAGCACCTTGTGATAATCGCGCCCGAGCGCGTAACGGGAGACGTAGGCCTTGGCCGGATCGTCGAGCACCGCCTGCGCCGCCGCGGCGTCGGGCAGGTAGGACATGCGCGCCGAGATGACCCGCCGGGTGCCCGGAACCAGCTCAGCCGGCCGCGAGCGCTTGGTGCCGTGTTTGTCCATATAATCCATCTGCCCGTGACAACCGGCCGCGAGCCAGGCCTGCAGCCCGGCTTCGGCCACGGCGAGGCCGGTGTCCGCGATCCCCACCTCGTCGAAACCCAGCTCCCGCCCCCACGCCTTGATGCGCGCGGCGAGCGCCGCCAGGCTTCCTTGCCCACCAGAAAGATCATCGTGCTCCACGCTCATTCCGAACATGATAGCGACCCGCCGGCCAGCCTGCATCTGGTCGACGAAAACGCCACGCTGGCCGCCGGCGAACGGCTGGCCGGCGCCCTCCCCGGCCGGCTGACGATCTACCTGCGCGGCGACCTCGGCGCCGGCAAAACCACGCTGACCCGCGGCCTGCTGCGCGGCCTCGGCTTCACCGGCAAGGTCAAGAGTCCAACTTATACCTTGGTTGAACCTTATAAAGATTCTAGAATAGCGATATATCACTTTGATTTTTATCGCTTCACCGATGCAGAAGAATTTCTCGAAGCCGGTCTCGACGAGTATTTCGAAGGCGACGGCGTGCGCCTGGTCGAATGGCCGGACCGCGCCCAGCCCTATCTCCCCGCTGCCGATGTCGAAATCCGGCTCTGGATTGCGGCGTCCGGCGGGCGTGAGCTCGAACTGCGCGCGCTGAGCACGGAGGGCCGACGATGTCTCGAAAACTTCACCACCCGCACCCCGCCACCGGCCACGCGCTGACCCGCCGGCGCTTCATCGGCTCCTCGGGCGCCGCCCTGCTGCTGCTCGTCAGCCGCGCCGGCCATGCCGCCCAGACCTCGGTTCTCGCCGTCCGCGTCTGGCCCGCCCGCGACTACACCCGCATCACCCTCGAAAGCCGCGAACCGCTCGTCTTCAACCATCAGTCGGTGCA
>SSSX01000126.1 GCA_015657735.1 Zoogloeaceae bacterium | reverse complement strand
GTGGATCAGCGTCACCGGCAGGCCGGCCAGCGTCCGGCAGGCGGCCAGGAAGGCGGCCTCGTCGACGAAGCAGCCGGCCAGCAGGTAATGGGCCTGCAGACGGTATTTGAGCACCAGACGATCGGCATCGGCGGCGGCCGGCTCGGCGAACGGCGGCGCGGCCGGCTCGGCGACGGCCTGCTCGTAAGCCGCCCAGGCCACGGCGGCGGCGCGGGCGAGCGCCGCATCGGGATCGGCGAGACGGCGCGCCAGCGCAGCCAGCAGCCCGCCCGGCACGCCGGCCGGCACCGCCGCCGCGAGGGCGCGCCAGGCTTCCGGGCAGACCTCCGCCAGCCCCTCGAAAAACCACCGCACATTGCCCTCGCCGGGCAGGAAGCTGCTGCGCACCACCACCCCGCTCACCGCCGCGCGGTGGGCCGCCGCGTAGGCCAGCGCGAGTGTCGCGCCCCACGACCCGCCGGTCACCCGCCAGCGCCCGATGCCGAGGTGGCGGCGCAGGGTTTCGATGTCGGCGATCAGGCTCGCGGTGGTGTTGGCGCGAAGCTCCCCCGCCGGCCGCGAGCGCCCCGCGCCGCGCTGGTCGAAGGTCACCACGAACTGCCGCGCCGGATCGTACAACTCCGCCAGCCGCGGGCTACAGCCGCTGCCCGGCCCGCCGTGGAGCACCAGCACGGCCCCGGCGGCCGGATCGCCGAAGGTCTCGACGTGCAAGGCGTGGCCGTCGCCGACGGGCAGCAGGAAAGTTGTGGAGGTGGAAGGCGGCATCGGTCGGGTGGTCTACAAATCACGATTTTCGTGAGGCGGAAGTATGCCGCCGTTCGCCACAATGTGCTCCACGGTTGCGCCAGCCGGCGAACCGCCCACAACCCACGATCGGAGACTCACCATGACCTGGACCACCCCGCAAGCCTGCGACCTGCGTTTCGGCTTCGAAATCACGATGTACATCGCCGCGAAGTAAGCGGCTGCGCGGCCGCCGCCCATCCCCCCGGGTGGCGGCCGTTTCCCTTCGGGCTCCCTTCCGCACCGCTCCGATCATGAAAATCCGCGTTCTCGGTTCCGCCGCCGGCGGCGGCTTTCCCCAGTGGAACTGCAACTGTCGCCACTGCCAGGGCGTGCGCGCCGGCAACCCGGGCTATCGCCGCCGCACCCAGTCGTCCATCGCGGTGAGCGCCGACGGCGCCCGCTGGACCCTCGTCAACGCCTCCCCCGACCTGCTCCAGCAGTTCCAGGCCTTTCCCGGCAGCTGGCCGGCGGGCGGGCTGCGCGGCTGCGGCATCGAGTCGGTGGTGCTCGTCGACGCCCAGATCGACCACACCACCGGCCTCTACATGCTGCGCGAAAAAGGCAGCCCGTGGCCG
>SSSX01000803.1 GCA_015657735.1 Zoogloeaceae bacterium | reverse complement strand
CGCCACCGTCGCCCAGATCGGCTGGGTGTGGTTCCGCCACCGCAAGGTCGATACCATGCTGTGGGTCAGCCTCGCCATCGTCAGCGTATTCGGCGGCGCCACGCTGTTCTTCCAGAACCCCACCTTCATCAAGTGGAAGCCCACCGTGCTGTACTGGTTCTTCGCCGCCGCGCTGCTGTTCTCGGCCTTCGTGCTCAAGAAGAACCTGATCCGCAAGATGCTCGAGGCGCAGATGCGGCTGCCCGAAAACCTGTGGCGCACCCTCAATCTGGCGTGGGCCGCCTTCTTCGGCGCGATGGGGGTACTCAACCTGTTCATCGCCTACAACTTTTCCGAAGAAACCTGGGTCAACTTCAAGCTCTTCGGCGGCATGGG
The DNA here is from genome assembly GCA_015657735.1 of Zoogloeaceae bacterium. Classification (GTDB taxonomy): domain Bacteria; phylum Pseudomonadota; class Gammaproteobacteria; order Burkholderiales; family Rhodocyclaceae; genus Zoogloea. The sequence continues at coordinate 1,299 of SSSX01000803.1, read as the reverse complement.
CCTGATGCTCGTGTTCGTGCTCGCCCAGGGCATGCTGCTGTCCCGTTACATTGAAGAGGAACCCAAGTAATGCTGTATGTCCTGATCGGCGAAGACGCCCCCGGCACCCTCGACCAACGTCTCGCCGCCCGCCCCGAACACGTCGCCCGCCTGCAGGCGCTGCAGGCCGACGGTCGCCTGATCCTGGCCGGCCCCTGCCCGGCGGTGGATTCGCCCAACCCCGGAGCGGCCGGCTTCACCGGCAGCGTGATCATCGCCGAGTTCCCGTCCCTCGCCGACGCCGAAGCCTGGGCCGCCGCCGACCCTTACGTCACCGGCGGCGTGTTCACCCGATGCACCGTCAAACCCTTCCGGAAGACCTTGCCGTGAGTGTCGCCGACGAGATTCGCCGCCGCCTCGCGGTGCTCGATCCCACCCGCTTCGAACTGATCGACGACAGCGCGCTGCACGCCGGCCATGCCGGCGCCCGCGCGGGGGGCGGTCACTATCGCCTCGGCATCGTCTCGGCGGCCTTCCGCGGCAAGAACACCGTCGCCCGCCACCGTATGATTTACGATGCGCTCGGCGAAATGATGCGCCGCGAAATCCACGCCCTGGCGATCCACGCGCAATCCCCCGAAGAACTACAGATTTCAAACCCGTCTCACCCTAGCAAGGAAAACTGATGAAAACCCTCCCGAGCCGTCTGGCTGTTTCTCTCGTCGCGGCTTGCATCGCCCTGCCCGCCTTTGCGCAGAACGTCGCGACCGTCAATGGCACCGCCATTCCCCAGTCCCATGCCGACCTGCTGATCAACGAACAGAAGGCCCAGGGCGCGCCGGATTCGGAGCAGCTGCGCAACGCGGTCAAGGAACATCTGATCAACCTCGAAGTGCTGACCCAGGCGGCCCAGAAAAAAGGCCTCGACAAGACCCCCGCCGTCCAGACCCGCCTCCAGCTGGCCCGCGAGTCCCTGCTCACCAACGCCTACATCCAGGACTACATCAAGGCCCACCCGGTCAGCGATGCCGACGTGAAAGCCGAGTACGAAAAGGCCAAGGCCCAGATGGGCGACAAGGAATACAAGCTGCGCCACATCCTCGTCGACAAGGAAGAAGACGCCAAGGCCATCATCGCCAAGCTCGACAAGGGCGAGAAGATCGACGATCTCGCCAAGCAGTCGAAGGACCCGGGCTCCAAGGACAAGGGCGGCGACCTGGGCTGGGCCCAGCCGGGCAGCTTCGTGCGCCCGTTTGCCGAAGCCGTCACCAAGCTCGAAAAGGGCAAGTACAGCGCCACCCCGGTGAAAACCGATTTCGG
>SSSX01000802.1 GCA_015657735.1 Zoogloeaceae bacterium | reverse complement strand
CATGGGCGGCGAGAAGAATCCGCCGATCTTCGTCTATGACTGCTCCGGGCCCTACACCGACCCCGCCGCCCGCATCGACATCCGCTCCGGCCTGCCGGCGCTACGCCAGGGCTGGATCGAGGAGCGGGGCGATACGGAGGTATTGGCTGATCTGAGTTCCGAGTTCGGCCGCCTGCGGGCAGCAGACGCCAAGCTCGACGAACTGCGCTTCCCCGGCCTGCATCGCAAACCCCGCCGGGCGCTGCCGGGTCGCAACGTCTCCCAGATGCACTACGCCCGCCAGGGCATCATCACCCCCGAGATGGAGTTCATCGCCATCCGCGAGAACATCAACCGGGCGGCCTACATCGAGTCGCTCCAGGCCACCGGGCCAATGGGCCAGAAGATGGCCAAGCTCCTCACCCGCCAGCACCCCGGCCAGAGCTTCGGCGCCTCGATCCCGCCTGAGATCACCCCCGAATTCGTCCGCTCCGAAGTCGCCCGGGGCCGGGCCATCATCCCCAACAACATCAACCACCCGGAGAGCGAGCCAATGATCATCGGCCGCAACTTCCTGGTGAAGATCAACGCCAACATCGGCAACTCGGCCCTGGGCTCCTCCATTTCCGAGGAGGTCGACAAGATGACCTGGGCCATCCGCTGGGGCGGCGATACGGTGATGGATCTGTCCACCGGCAAGAACATCCACGAGACCCGGGAGTGGATCATCCGCAACAGCCCGGTTCCCATCGGCACCGTGCCCATCTACCAGGCCCTGGAGAAGGTGGACGGCAAGGCCGAGGAACTCACTTGGGAGATCTTCCGCGACACCCTCATCGAGCAGGCTGAGCAGGGGGTGGATTACTTCACCATCCACGCCGGGGTGCTGCTGCGCTACGTGCCGCTGACCGCCAGTCGCATGACGGGGATCGTCAGCCGGGGCGGCTCCATCATGGCCAAGTGGTGCCTGGCCCATCACAAGGAGAGCTTCCTCTACACGAACTTCGAGGAGATCTGCGAGATCATGAAGGCCTACGACGTGGCCTTCAGCCTGGGCGACGGGCTGCGCCCCGGCTCCATCTACGACGCCAACGACGAAGCCCAGCTGGGCGAACTCAAGACCCTGGGCGAGCTCACCGACATCGCCTGGAAGCACGACGTGCAGGTCATGATCGAAGGCCCTGGCCACGTGCCCATGCACCTCATCAAGGAGAACATGGATCTCCAACTGGAGTACTGCAAGGAAGCGCCCTTCTACACCCTGGGGCCGCTCACCACCGACATCGCCCCGGGCTACGACCACATCACCAGCGGCATCGGCGCCGCCCAGATCGGCTGGTACGGCACCGCCATGCTGTGCTACGTCACCCCCAAGGAGCACCTGGGCCTGCCGGACAAGGATGATGTGAAGGAAGGCATCATCACCTACAAGCTCGCCGCCCATGCCGCCGACCTGGCCAAGGGCCACCCGGGTGCGCAGATCCGCGACAACGCCCTCTCCAAGGCCCGCTACGAGTTCCGCTGGGAGGACCAGTTCAATCTCGGCCTCGACCCGGACAAGGCCAAGAGCTTCCACGACGAGACCCTGCCGAAGGAATCCGCCAAGGTCGCCCACTTCTGTTCCATGTGCGGCCCGCATTTCTGCTCCATGAAGATCACCCAGGACGTGCGGGACTTTGCGGCGGCCCAGGGGATCGGGGAGGACGAGGCACTGACCAAAGGGATGGAGACCAAGGCGGTGGAGTTCGTCAAAGCCGGGGCGGAGATTTATCGGAAGGTGTGAGCCGTCGCCCCGACGTATGTGCCAACAAAACGGGCCGCGCTGCGGCCCGTTTTAATTTTTACGGCAGATCGATAACTCTCCGCTCCGCCAAAGACTAAAACGCAGTAGCATATGACCACTATTGATGACCATAGGAGGTCTCCATGGAAATCGCTGCTTCGGAATTCAAGGCCAAGTGCCTAAATCTCATGGATCAGGTCGCCCAGACCCACGAACCCCTCACCATCACCAAGCACGGCGTTCCCGTCGCCAAGCTGGTGCCGGTCGAGAAGGAATCCGCCCCGCTGTTTGGCTACCTGCGGGACTCGGTCAAGGTCAATGGCGACCTCCTCGGCCCCATCGACGAAGCCTGGGACGCCGATGCCTGACACCGCGCGGCACTCCGTCCTCCTCGATACCCACACTTGGCT
>SSSX01000801.1 GCA_015657735.1 Zoogloeaceae bacterium | reverse complement strand
GGCGTGGCGGATTGGCGGATTGGGTCGGGTCTGACACAATCCGCCGCTCCTTGATCATTCCGTCACCGCCCGGAGCCCGCCATGACCATCCGTTTTCCCGTCGAGGGTGAATTCATCCAGCTCGACCAACTGCTGAAGGCTGCCGGCCTGTGCGGCTCGGGCGGCGAGGCCAAGCAGCGCGTCGCCGACGGGGTGGTTTTCGTCGATGGGGAAATCGAGAACCGCAAGCGGGCCAAGCTGCGCCCCGGGCAGCGTATCGACTTTGCCGGGGAAACCATCGAGCTGGTTTCCGCCGGCTGACCGCCGCCTTTCAGTTCAGCAGACCTTCCGCCTTCAGCGCCGCCTGGACGGCCGGGCGGGCTTTCACGCGTTCGGCGAAGGCGGCGAGGCTCGGCCACGCCGAGATGTCCACCTTCGCCGGCACGCTCCAGCTGAGGATCGTGAAGAGATAGGCGTCGGCCACCGAGTAGTCGTCGCCGAGCAGGTAGGGCTTGGCCTCGAGGGCGCTGGCGACGAGGGGGAAACGCCGCGCCAGCATCGCGCGGGTGGCGTCGCGCATGTCGTCGGTGGCGGCCGGGTTGAACAACGGCGTGAAGTTCTTGTGCAGTTCGGTGGCGAGGAAATTCAGCCACTCCTGCAGGCGCGTGCGGGCCAGGGTGCCGTTGGGCGGCGCCAGCTTTTTTTCGGGGACCAGATCGGCGATGTACTGGATGATGGCCGGGCCTTCGGTGATCAGTTCGCCGCTGTCGAGCTGCATCGCCGGCACGTAGCCTTTCGGATTGATGGCGGTGTAGTCGCCGCCGGAGGCGAGTTCCTTGGTGCGCAGGTTGACCTTTTCGAGCACCGGGTCGAAACCCGCTTCGCGCAGCACGATGTGCGGAGAAAGGGAACAGGCGCCGGGGGAGTAGTAGAGCTTCATGGGGTGTCTCCTGGTTGATGTTGTTCAGCTTGGATGGAGGTCGCCGTCGGTGTAATGCCAGCGCCCGTCAACGCGGACGAAGCGGCTGGTTTCGTGCAGCCGGTAGGCGCGTCCGCCGATCTTGTAGCGGGCGATGAATTCGACGGTGGCGTGATCGTCATCGGTCTGGATGTGGCGCTTGACCGTGAGCCCGAGCCATTTGGTCGGCGGATCGGCCGAAAGGTTCAGTGCGTCGGGCCGGAAATCGGGGTGCCAGGTGGCGAGCAGGTAATCTTCCCGACCGCGCACGAAGGCCGTGTACCGCGATCGCATCAGGGCTTCGGCGCTGGGGGCGGGCTGCGTGGCGTCGAGGTAGCGGCCACAGCAGCCGGCATAGCCGATGGGGGCGCCGCAGGGGCAGGGCTCGGTCATGGGGGCGTCGCTGACGATATCGGAAGCGCATTTTGGGATGCGCCGCGCGCTGCCGCAAGCATTGCTGCGGACGGGGGCTTGAGATTCCGCCGGCCCGGCCGATAAAACTTTTTGGTGACCATTCGGATCGGATGGCAATGGTTGATGGCCGGCGGCACGGAGCGAGGGCATGGGACTGAAACGGTGGATGGTGGGGATTCGCGGCAAGCTGATCGCGATTTTCGTGGTCATCAAGGTGTTGCCGCTCGTGCTGCTGGCGCTGCTGGCGTGGGGCATGGCGCAGCGGCTGGGGGATACCGTCAGCACGCAGGCCAGCGCGATGGCGGAGTCGATGCTGGCGGCGATCAAGCAGGTGGGCGATGTGGCGACCGGCGACGCGATCAAGGCCCTCGACGACCGCTCGCGGGTCGCCATCGAGCGGCTCACCACCGACACCGCCCGCGATGTCGCGAACTTCCTCTACGACCGCGACTCGGACGTGCTGCAGGCCGCGCAGGTCGAGCCCGGCGAGGCGGCCTACCGCAGTTTCCTGCTCCATCGCCACCGGACGGTCAATCGTCACGGCCAGTGGAAACTCTCCGACGACCAGACGCGCTGGGAGCCCGCCGCGCCCGAGAGCTGGGACGAGGCGCTGGCCGCCGAGCCGCAGCAGGCGCTGGTCGACAACGCTACCGCGTTCAGCGCCCGTCCGCCGGAATACCTTGGCTTCGCCGAGCAGCGGCCGCTGTTCGTCGAGATGAGCTTCATCGATACGCGTGGCCGCGAACAGGTCAAGGTCGGCAACGGTGACCTGATGCCGCGCGAGCGGCGC
>SSSX01000800.1 GCA_015657735.1 Zoogloeaceae bacterium | reverse complement strand
ATGGCTCGCGCTTCGACGAGTTCAAGGCGCGCTACGGCACCACGCTGGTCACCGGCTTCGCCCACCTCTACGGCATGCCGGTCGGCATCGTCGCCAACAACGGCATCCTGTTCGGCGAGTCGGCCCAGAAGGGCGCCCACTTCATCGAACTGTGCGCGCAGCGCGGCGTGCCGCTGGTGTTCCTGCAGAACATCACCGGCTTCATGGTCGGCCGCAAGTACGAAAACGGCGGCATCGCCAAGGACGGCGCCAAGATGGTCACCGCCGTCGCCACCGCCCAGGTGCCCAAGCTCACCGTGCTGATCGGCGGCAGTTTCGGCGCCGGCAACTACGGCATGTGCGGCCGCGCCTACAGCCCGCGCTTCCTGTGGATGTGGCCGAACAGCCGCATCTCGGTGATGGGCGGCGAGCAGGCCGCCAGCGTGCTCGCCACCGTGCGCCGCGACGGCATCGAGACCAGGGGCGGCAGCTGGAGCAAGGACGACGAGGAAGCCTTCAAGTCGCCGATCCGTCAGCAGTACGAAGACCAGGGCCACCCGTATTACGCCACCGCGCGCCTGTGGGACGACGGCGTCGTCGATCCGGCGCAGACCCGGCGCATTCTCGGGCTGTCGCTGTCGGCCAGTCTCAACGCGCCGATCCCGCCGACGAAATTCGGCCTGTTCCGGATGTAAGGAGCGAGCGTCATGTACGAAACCCTTGAAATCGCCCGCGACGGCGGAGTGGCGACGGTCTGGATGAACCGCCCGGACGTCCACAACGCCTTCAACGAGGCGCTGATCGCCGAACTCACCGCCGCCTGCGCCGGGCTCGACGCCGACGCCACGGTGCGCGTCGTGGTGCTCGCCGGCCGCGGCAAGAGCTTTTCGGCCGGCGCCGACCTCAACTGGATGCGCCGCGCCGCCGACGCGTCGGTCGACGACAACCTGCAGGACGCCCGCAAGCTCGCCGGCATGCTGCGCACCCTGGCCGAACTGGGCAAGCCGACCATCGCCCGCGTGCATGGCGCGGCGCTGGGCGGCGGCATGGGGCTGGCGTCGGCCTGCGACATCTGCATCGCCGCCACCGGCGCGGCCTTCGCCACCTCCGAAGTGAAGTTCGGGATCAT
>SSSX01000125.1 GCA_015657735.1 Zoogloeaceae bacterium | reverse complement strand
TGGCGTACAGCGGCCAGGTGGTGATGCACACCGTGCCGGCAAACAGGATCGCGGCGAAGAACGGGCTGAGCACGAAAGCGCAGCCGAGTAGCAGCAGGGCCGTCAGGGCCACCTGGGCGGTGCGTCGCGGAGCCATGGCAAGTGCCTCGAGTGGGGGTGACGGGATTATCCCCGAATCCGGCGCCGGCCAGACGCCGGATGCGTCGGCCGGCGGACTCAGCGGGCGGGCTTGCGGCGGACGTAGATCGTCTTGTCGACGGTCGCCACCACCTCGCCCTGGCGATTGAGCACATCCACCGAAAACACCGGCTCGTGCTTGTCGCCGCCAGCGGTGGCGTGGCGGATGGCGTCGATCTGCGCGGTGGTTACGCGGAAACTGGCCCGCACCGTGCCGCGGCCGGGGAGCTTGTAGTCGATCGACGAGGCCTTGTCCCAGACGACGTAGTCGCGCCCGAGCTGGTGCATCACCAGCAGCGCGAAAAAGGGGTCGGTCATCGCGTAGAGCGAACCCCCGAAATGGGTGCCCATGTAGTTGCGGTTGAGCAGCCCGAGGCGCATCCGCACCACCGCCTCGGAGTAATCCGGCGCCAGGCGTTCGACGTGGATGCCGGCGCCGATGAACGGCGGCCACAGGTTCATCAGCAGGCGCAGCGATCCGGCGTTGAGCTTCACGTTGCGCATGAAGCCCTGTTTCAGCTTGGGACTCATGCCTTCGACAACCCCTTCAAGGCCTGACGGATGCCGTCGGAGACGCCGACGCCGTCGGGCAGCGCCTTGACCGCGCCGAGGGCTTCCTTCTCGTTGTAGCCGAGGGCCAGCAGCGCGTTGACGATGTCGGCGCGGTCGTCGGCCGGCAGATCGGCGGCGGCACGCGCGGCGAGGCCCGGCAGCGCCTTGGGCAGCTTGTCGCGCAGTTCGAGGAGCAGGCGCTCGGCGGTTTTCTTGCCGATGCCGGGAATCTTCACCAGACGGCCGGATTCCTGCAGTGCGACGGCCTGCGCCAGATCACCGACCGACAGCCCGGACAGCACCGCCAGCGCGGTGCGCGCGCCGATGCCGGCCACTTTCAGCAGCTGGCGGAAGGTGGCCCGCTCGTCCTCGCTGGCGAAACCGTAGAGGAAGTGGCCGTCCTCGCGCACCGCCAGATGGGTGGCCAGACTGACCGTCTGGCCGGTGGCGGGCAGGCCGTAAAAGGTGCTCATCGGTACCTCGAGTTCGTAGCCGACGCCGTTCACGTCGACGAGGATTTGCGGCGGGTTCTTCTCGGCCAGGCGGCCGGTGATGCGTCCGATCATGGGCGGGGTGCGCGGGGGGCGGAGGTTCGGTGGAGGGGCTGCGCGGCGCGCGACTCAGGTGAAATCGGCGGCCCGGAAGGCCGGCAGGGCTTCGGCCTGGCTGGCGAGGGCGGCGAGATGCGGATAATCGCTGTCGTCCACCAGCCCGGGCGACGTGGCGCGCGTGAAGCGCCAGGCCACCGCCACGGTGACGTCGGCCTGGGTCGGCCGGCTGCCGCACAGCCACGCGGCGTCGCCGACGTGGCGGTCGATCAGCGCGTAGCTGGCGCGGATCTGGCCGCTGGCGCGCTCGATCCAGTCGGGCGAGCGCGTGGCGGCGGCGCGGACGCTGGTTTCGTAGTAGCGGTGGACGCTCTTCTCGGCCGCCGCGAGGCCCCAGCCGACGAGCTGCAGGCAGCGCCGCAAGTCGTCGCCGACGGCCGGCAGCAGGCTCCGGCCGGGCGGGGCGATGCGTTCGAACCAGTCGATGATCTGGCTGCTGTCCACCATCACCCCGCCGTCGTCGAGCACCAGCGTGGGCGCCTTGACCAGCGGGTTGATGGCGTGGAACTCGGCGAAGTTGCGGAACACCGACAGCGACACGTGCTCGACGGGAATGTCGAGCATGCGCGCGGTGATGAAGGTGCGGCGGACGAAGGGCGAGTCGAGCATGCCGACGAGTTTCATGGTCTGGCTCCGGGGTTGGGCTGGGCGCAGCGGGCCGCGGCCTGACGCAGGCGGGCCAGCACGACGTCGGCCTCGTCGCGGCTGCGCACCGGAATGCGGGCTTCGTGGCCGCTGCCGAGGTTGCCGCCGCCGAAGGCGATCTTCACCTCGTCGGCACGCACGTCGACGTACTGCACGATACCGAGGTTGATGGAACGCTGGGTGCCGTTGTCGGCCGGCAGCGGAAAGAGGCAGAAGGCCGACGACCCGGCCGGCGGCCCGGCCTCCTGGGCGCGCGCCGGGGCGGACAGCGGCAGCGCGCCGGCGGCACACAGCGCAAGGAGCACGGGCAGCGCTTTCATGACGTCGCTCCGGCGAAGAAACCGGCCAGGTCGTGGAGGCTGGTAGCGAGCGGTACGCCGGCGGCGTGCACGTCGTCGGCCGGCTGCAGCAGATCGGGCACCATCACCACGCGGGCGCCGGCGGCCAGCGCACCGCGCACGCCGGCGTTGGAGTCTTCCAGCACCAGACAGTTCGCCACCGGCACGCCGAGGCGTGCGGCGGCGGCGAGGAAGATGTCCGGCGCCGGCTTGCCGCGGCTCACCTCGTCGCCGCACACCATGCCATGCACCCGCGCCAGCAGGCCGACCGCCGCCAGCTTGGGTTCGGCCCGCGAGCGCCGCGTCGAGGTGGCGACGACCCGCCCGAGCGCCAGACGGTCGAGCTGGTCGAACAGTTCGCCGACGCCGCCCTTGAGCGGGATGCGGCCTGCGGCGATGGCGGCTTCGTAGCGGCGGCCGAACACTTCGTAGAGCGCGGCGACCGGATAGTCGTCGCCGAGGTGGCGGCGGATCACCGCCGGGCCGTCCTTCGAATTGAGGCCGACCATCGCCAGCCCGACCTCGGCGCGCCACGTCAGGCCCAGCTCGGCCGCGGCCGCCGCGACGGTGGCGAGGGCAACCCGCTCGCTGTCGAGCAGCAGGCCGTCCATGTCGAAGATCACGCCGCCGATTTCGTCGGCGGAAAACGGCAGACGGAAGCTCATGCGGCGCCCCCCGGCCAGCGTCCGAAGGCCAGCGTCGCGGCGAGGACGAGGCCGTGCAGGTGGGCGGCGGCGATGGTCAGCCTGATCGGCGCCGCCAGTTCGGCCGGCTCGGCGGCGTGGGCGATCAGCTCGCGGGCGGCGCGGAACGACACGATCAGCGTCAGCGCCGCCGCCGCGGCGCCCTGCGGCAGGCGTCCGCGACCGACCATCAGCACCAGCCAGCCATAGGCCAGCAGCACCAGCCCGAGGTAGGCCCACTTGGCGCCGTCGGGGCCGAGGCGCACGACCAGCGTGCGCTTGCCGGCCGCCGCGTCGCCGCTGCGGTCGGGGAATTCGTTGATGAACAGGATCGCCGCCACCAGCAGCGCGTACGACAGCCCGGCGAGCAGCGGCAGCGCCGAGAAGCTGCCGCGCTGCACGAAATCGGCGCCGACGACGACGATCAGCCAGCCCGCCGCCACCGCCGCCTCGCCCAGTCCGCGGGCGACGAGCGCCAGCGGCGGCGCGGTGTAGGCCCAGCCGAGAAAAAGCCCGGCCAGCCCGATGGCGATCAGCCCCGGCCCGGCGTGCAGCGCCAGCCACAACCCGGCCGGCACCACCGCGGCCAGCAGCGTCCAGCCGAGGCGGCCGGTCTCGGCTTCGGACAGCACGCCGTTCTGGATGAAGCGGCTGCC
>SSSX01000799.1 GCA_015657735.1 Zoogloeaceae bacterium | reverse complement strand
TCGCCTGCGAAACCCTGTTCGACGGGCTGGCCGAAGTCCTCTGGAAGGAAGTGGACGAAGGATGGGTCCGCTTCGACCCTTCCGCCGGCCAGACCCTGCTGCTGGCTCCGATCACACGCTTCGTCCTCGACCGGCTGGCGGAGCCGGGCCGCAGCCTGAGCGACGACGATCTGGTGCGCGAGGTGCAGCACGAAGAACCCGAGGCACCCGCCGACGACTGCCGCCAGTTCGTCGCCGTCGCCATCGATGCGCTGCTCGGCGCACATCTGATCCGAGTCGATTCGAGCCCCGCCCTTGAAAATCCGTGACCTGTCCCCGGCCGATTTCCGGAAGCGGCTCGGCGGAGACGGCATCCGGCTGGCCGCCGGTCCGTTCAACTGCCGCCTGCAGAGCGGCATCCCCGACATCGCCGACGAACTGGCGCGACTCTACGCCCATCACCCGCTGATCGACGCCGACGCCTTCGTCGACTTCCACGTCGCCGTCGAGCCCGGTCACGGCCTGCGCCGCTGGATCGCGCCGCAGGCCCGCTTCGTCGTCGACGCCATCGAACCCTTCACCCCGCTGCCCCGCAACCAGGCCCTGCCGATGCTCGAATGGGGGCTCAACTGGTGCGTCACCGCCTACAGCCACCACATCCTGGTGATCCACGCCGCGGCCGTGGCCCACGGCCGGCATGCGGCGATCCTGCCGGCGCCGCCGGGCTCGGGCAAGAGCACCCTGTGCGCGGCCCTCGTCAATCGCGGCTGGCGCCTGCTGTCCGACGAACTGACGCTGATCCGCCTCGACACCGGCCAGATCATGGGCCTCGCCCGCCCGGTGAACCTCAAGAACGCGTCGATCGACATCATCCGCGCCTACGCCCCCGACGCCTTCCTGACCCGCCCGGTGAACGACACCACCAAGGGCACCGTCGCGCTGATGGCGCCGCCCCCTGCCAGCGTCGCCGCGGTCGGCGAATGGGCCGATCCGGCCTGGATGGTGCTGCCCCGCTACCGCGCCGGCAGCGCGCCGGTCCTCACCCCGATGGGCAACGGCAGCGCCTTCATGCAGCTGGCCGACAACGCCATGAACTACCATGTCCTCGGCCCGCGCGGCTTCGCTGCCGTCGGCCGCCTCATCGACCGCTGCCGCAGCTACGGCTTCGAATACAGCCGTCTCGACGACGCCATCGCGGTGTTCGACCAGCTGGCCGCGGAGGCGCCGGCATGAACCACCTGCTGCAAGTGTGGCGCCAGCCCGATTCGATCCGCCGCCTCGGCGACGCCGAGTGGGATCTGCTGGTACGTCAGACCCGCCACGCCAACCTGCTCGGCCGCCTGTACCTGCGCCTGCAGGCCGCCGGCGTCGAGGCCGACATTCCCGAGCGGCCGCGCAACCACCTGCTGTCCGGCGCCGTGATGGCCGGCGAGCAGCGCCACGCGATCCGCCGCGAGGCGCGCTTCCTGCACGAGGCGCTGGCCCCGCACGGCATTCCGGTGATCCTGCTGAAGGGCGCCGCCTACGTCGCCGCCGGCCTGCCCGCCGCCCAAGGCCGCCTGTTCTCCGACATCGACATCCTGCTGCCGAAGGAACGCCTCGCCGACGCCGAATCGGCCCTGATGCTCAAAGGCTGGATGAGCACCGCCAGCGACGACTACGACCAGCGCTACTACCGCCAGTGGATGCACGAACTGCCGGCGATGCGGCACGTCTTTCGCGGCTCGGCGCTCGACGTGCACCACACCATCCTGCCACCCACCGCCCGTCTCAAGCCGGACGCCCGCCTGCTCATCGAAGCCAGCGTCGCGGTGCCCGACCTGCCCGGCGTGCGCACGCTGTCGCTGCCCGACCTGATCCTGCACAGCGCCTCTCATCTGTTCCACGAGGGCGAACCGGACAACCTGCTGCGCGACCTCACCGACCTGGACCTGCTGCTGCGTCACCTGGCCCGCGACGACACCGCCTGGGATGCGTTGCTGGAACGCGCCGTGCGCCTGCAGTTGGCCGGCCCGCTGCGCCTCGCGCTGCGCTACTGCCACCATCTGCTCGACACCCCGCTGCCGGCGCGGATCGTCGCCGGCAGCGACTGCCTCGCCAGAGGCGGCCTCGCGCAGGGTCTGCTCGATGCGATCTACGCCCGCGTGCTGCGCCCGCAGCACCCGAGCACCGCCGACGCGCTGACGCCGCTGGCCCGCCGCAGCCTCTACATCCGCGCCCACTGGCTGCGCATGCCGCCGCTGCTGCTGGCCTACCACCTCGCGCACAAGGCGATCTTCC
>SSSX01000798.1 GCA_015657735.1 Zoogloeaceae bacterium | reverse complement strand
GCGGGAGGGCACGAACGGGGCTGGCATGGTCTTCCTTCGGTTGCGGCGGTCGCGATGCCTGTTGGAGCGGGGCGGCGGGCCTTTCGTTCAGCCGGCCCGGGCCGGGCTCAACTGTTGCGGTTTGTGCAACAAATTATGGTCCATTGTTGCTGAAATCGGGCGAATCGTGTGCGGCCGTCAGGCCAGCCAGCGCCACGCTTCGACGCTCGCCAGCAGTGCGACGGCGAGGCCGGCGGCGGCCAGCCAGCGGCGCTGGCGCCGCACGTCGGCGGCGAGGCGGGCGAGTTCGAGGCGCGCGCCGTCGTCGTGCTGCGCGGCGAGGGCCTGGTGAACCAGGCGCGGCAGTTGCGGCAGCGTCGCCGCCCACGCCGGCGCTTCGTCTTTCATGTGGCGCAGCAGCGCACGCCAGCCGAGCTGGTCGTTCATCCACCGTTCGAGGAAGGGCTTGGCGGTCTTCCAGAGGTCCAGATCGGGGTCGAGCTGGCGACCCAGACCTTCGATGTTGAGCAGCGTTTTCTGCAGCAGCACCAGCTGGGGCTGGACTTCCATCTCGAAGCGGCGGGCGGTCTGGAACAGGCGCAGCAGGGTCTTGCCGAACGAGATGTCCTTCAGCGGACGGTCGAAGATCGGTTCGCAGACGGCCCGGATGGCGCCTTCGAACTCGTCGGCGCGGGTGTGCGACGGCACCCAGCCGGCCTCGATGTGGGCCAGCGCGACGCGCCGGTAGTCGCGCTGGAAGAAGGCCAGGAAGTTGGTGGCGAGGTATTTCTTGTCGGAGTCGTTGAGGGTCCCGATGATCCCGAAATCGAGCGCGATGTAGCGTCCGCGGGCGGCGCCGTCGGTGGCGACGAAGATGTTGCCGGGGTGCATGTCGGCGTGGAAGAAACCGTCGCGGAAAACCTGGGTGAAGAAGATCTCGACGCCGGCCCGCGACAGCGCCTTGAGGTCGATGCCGGCGCTGCGCAGCGCGTCGAGCTGCGAGATCGGGATGCCCTTCATGCGCTCCATCACCATCACGCCGGTGGTGCACCAGTCCCAGTGCACCTCGGGTACGACGAGCAGCTCGGAATCCTTGAAGTTGCGCCGCAGCTGCGAGCAGTTGGCGGCCTCGCGCATCAGGTCGAGCTCGTCGCGCAGATATTTGGAGAACTCGGCGACGACCTCCCGCGGTTTGAGGCGGCGGCCTTCCGGCCAGATCTTTTCGAGGATGGTCGCGGCGGCGTCGAGCAGGGCCAGATCGTGGGCGATCACCGGCGCGATGCCGGGGCGCAGGATCTTGACGGCGACTTCGGTGCCGTCGGGCAGCTGCGCGAAATGCACCTGGGCGACCGAGGCGGAGGCGACCGGTTCGCGCTCGAAGCGTGCGAAGACCTCGTCGGCCGGCTTGCCGTAGGCTTCGTGGAGCTGGGCCAGCGCCACCGCGCTGGAGAACGGCGGGACGCGGTCCTGCAGGCGGGCGAGCTCCTCGGCGATGGCCGGGGGCAGCAGGTCGCGGCGGGTGGACAGCATCTGCCCGAACTTGACGAAGATCGGCCCGAGGGATTCGAGGGCCTGGCGCAGACGGGCGCCGGCGGGTTCGTCGAAGCGCCGCCCGAAATGGGCGATGCGGGCCAGCCAGGCCAGCCGGCCGGTCGGCTCGTTGGAGAGGATCATCTGGTCGAGGCCGTATTTCAGGCTGACGGAGACGATCTTGACGAGTCGGAAGAGACGCACGGGGGCAGGCGGAGACGAAAACGCGGATTGTGCCCCGAAAGCAGGGCCGGCGAAAGCGCGGCCGGCGCCGGACGGCAGGCTCAGCGCGGCGGAGCGGTCGGCTGGACCTGCTCGGTCAGCCAGCGCACGGCGGCGCGGATGTCGCGTTTCAGTGCGGCGTCGTCGGCCAGGTTGCCGGTGTCGAAGCTGGCCAGCCCCTGGTTGTCGATGGCGAACGGCGGCAGGCGCCATTCGCGCTCGACGACGAACAGGTGGCCGCCATCGCGGATCGCCTTCTGGGCGATCACATAACCGTAGGGGCGCGCGTCGAAGCGGCCGCAGTAGGCGGTGCGCGTGGCGTGCGGCAGGCCGTCGCGCTGGCCGCCGACCAGACCGCTGGTGGTGAACGCCGGGCAATGCCGGGCCAGACCGTCGGCCACGTGGCCGAGCCACGCTTCCGGGCTCATGTCCTGGGCGGCGAAGCGCTGCACCAGCAGGCGGTCGCGATAATCGTCGACGCCCTGGCCGCGGGGGATGTATTCCTCGTGGCGGACGCCCTTGCCTTCGCGCAGATCGACGATCCGCCAGCCTTGCCCGGCCGGCAGCGGCAGGCGCCACGCCAGTGTCGGTTCGTCGGCGTGCGCCGACCCAGCCAGCAGCAGGCCGGCGAGCAGGGCCGCAATGCGCGCGGAGTGGCGGAGGACGGGAGCGCTCACGCTGCAAGTTTGCCACGTTCGCCGTACTTTGTTACCGGCGGCAAGCCGCGCGACGGGCGGGATGCCCCCCGCTTGGATATAATCCTGTGCTTTTAGTCGCAGTGTTTGCCATGAGCGCCGATCCGAAAACCCAGCTTGCCGACCTCCTGCGTGCCGCCCTTGCCAGCGTGGCGCCCGACCAGGTCGATACCCCGATCAACCTCGAGCGGCCCAAGCAGGCCGGTCACGGGGATTTTGCGAGCAACCTGGCGCTGCAACTCGCCAAGCCGCTGAAACGCAATCCGCGCGAGCTGGCCGGCCTGCTGCTGGCGGAGCTGCCGAAGTCGCCGCTGGTGGCCAAGGCCGAGGTGGCCGGCGCCGGCTTCATCAACTTCACGCTGGTTTCCGACGCCAAGACGGCGGTCGTCGGCGCCGTGCTGGCGGCCGGCGAGGCCTATGGCCGCGGCATCAAGACCGGCGCCCGGGTGCAGGTCGAATTCGTCTCCGCCAACCCGACCGGGCCGCTCCACGTCGGCCACGGCCGCGGCGCGGCCTACGGCGCGTCGCTGGCCGACGTGCTCGATTACGCCGGTTTCGAGGTCACCCGCGAGTACTACATCAACGACGCCGGACGGCAGATGGACATCCTCGCGCTGTCCACCTGGCTGCG
>SSSX01000797.1 GCA_015657735.1 Zoogloeaceae bacterium | reverse complement strand
GCGCAAGCGCAGCGCCAACCTGCGCAGCAGCATCAAGCGGCGCAACCGCGAGTTTGCCGCCGGGGGCGGCACACTGGAGGTGGTGAGCGGTCCGGATGGCCTCGACGAAGCGATCGCCGCCTTCCAGGAGGTCTACGCGGCGAGCTGGAAGAAACCGGAACCCTATCCAGACTTCGTGCCCTCCCTGATCCGCCTGCTGGCGGCTCGCGGCATGCTCAGGCTCGGCCTGGCCCGCCTGCAGGGACGGCCGATCGCTGCCCAACTGTGGATTACCGGCCAGGGCAAGACGAGCATCTACAAGGTGGCCTACCACCACGCCTATGCCGCGATGTCGCCGGGTACCGTGCTGACCAGTTTCCTGCTCCGCCATGCCATCGAGCACGACCGGGTCGGCGAAGTCGACTTCCTGATCGGCGACGATGACTACAAGAAAATCTGGATGAGCGACCGCCGCGAGCGCTGGGGCATCGTCGCCTTCAATCCGCGCACGGTCGTCGGCTGCGCGCTGATGCTCAGGGAACTGGCCGGGCGGATGGCCAAGGCGGCAGGCCGCCGGCTCGGCGCGGTGCTGTCGCGCTGCCGGGTCGGGCTGGCCGGTGCCACCTCCCGCCGGGAAGCGCCCGATAACGAAAAGCTCAACTCCTGCAACACCCAACGAGAGCAAAAAATGGACTGGACCATTCTGCCCATCGAGAAATTTACCGAACACGCCGCCCGATGGGATGCGCTGGTTCGCAACCGGCCCGGCACGCCCTTCCTCGAGTCGCCCTTCCTGCAGCCGCTGCTCGCGGTGTTCGGCAGCGGCAGCGAGTGCCTGTGCCTGCTTGAAGACAACGGCCGCCTGCGGGCTGCCGCCATCATGCAGCGCGGGCGCAAGGCCATCTGGCAAACCTTCCAGCCCTCGCAACTGCCGCTGGGCGCCTGGGTTACCGAAGGCGGCATCGATCTCCCCGAGGCCGCCGGCAGCCTGTTGGCTCAATTGCCCGGCCCGTCCCTGGCGCTGGGGGCCAGCCAGGTCGACCCCCGCCTGCAGCCCAGGCCGGACGACGGCGCCAGGCTGCGCACCCAGGATTACATCGCCACCGCCTGGGTCGATGTCGACGGCAGCTTCGACGATTATTGGGAGGCGCGCGGCAAGAACCTCAAGCAAAACACGCGCAAGCAACGCAACAAGTTGCAGGCCGAAGGCGTCGACACGCGCATCGAGTGCATCATCGAGCCGGAACGGGTGGCCGAGGCCATCGCCGATTACGGCAAGCTGGAAAGCGCCGGCTGGAAAGGCGCCGACGGCACGGCCATCGCGCCGGACAACGCCCAGGGCCGTTTCTACCGGGCCATGCTGGAGAACTACTGCAGCCAGGGGCGGGGGCGCCTCTACCGCTACTGGTTCGGCGACAAGGTGGTGGCGATGGACCTGTGCATCCATGACGACGCGGTGCTGGTCATCCTGAAAACCGCCTACGACGAATCCTACAAATCGGTCTCGCCGTCGACGCTGATGCGGCAGGACCAGTTCCAGCAACTGTTCATCGAACGCAAGTTCCAGCGCATCGAATT
>SSSX01000796.1 GCA_015657735.1 Zoogloeaceae bacterium | reverse complement strand
TCTCCATGCCGGCCCGTTGCTGCGGCACACCGATCGGATATTCGAGGGCCAGCGCCGGGGCCGACAGCGCGGCGGTGATGGCCAGTGCGGAAAGGGTCTTGCGGATGAAAGTCATTGTCACGATTCCTGGGAGGCGGCGAGAGTGGCACCACGTGGGCTTGCCGTCGCGGGATGAAATTTGATCGGGCGTGATGCGCTTAAAGAAAATAGTAACACGAATCACTCTTATTTCGATGATCAAGATCATTCTCAGGAAGCGACGACCGAATCGCGCCTGGCGTCACGGCTCCGGCACATCGCCAGCGGTGTCCTGTCGGGCATTGCGCCGGTGTGCGTCGCGGCTTAGAGTGGCGGGAACTTGTCAGACAAGCGGACCAATGCCTTCCGTCCGATTCCGCCAGATCATCCGCCCGCAGCGGCTTTCCGATGAAGTCGGGACGGCGCTCGAGAAACGCATCCGCAGCGGCGAGCTGGGGCCCGGCGCGCGCTTGCCGAGCGAAGCCCAGCTGGCCGGGCAGTTCGCGGTCAGCCGGGCGGTGATCCGCGAGGCGATCGCACGGCTGAAGGCCGACGGGCTGGTGGACAGCCGGCAAGGCGCCGGCGCCTTCGTCGCCACGCGGCTCGGGGCGGCGACGTTCCGCATGGGCGCCGGGCCGTTGGCCGGGCCGCGCAGCGCCGCTGACGTCTTCGAGCTGCGCCTGATCGTCGAGGCCGCCGCCGCCGAACGGGCCGCCGTGCGCCATACGCCGGAAACACTGGCGGCGATCGGCGCGGCGCTGGCGACGATGGAGGCGGCGCTCGCCGGCCACACCGAGGGCAACGGCGGCGGCGCGGTGGCCGACGATGCCTTCCACTGTGCCATCGCCGCGGCGAGCGGCAATCCGCTGATCCGTCGCTTCGTCGAATTCGTCAGTCAGGAGTTTTCCGGTTCGCGGGAGCCGACCTGGAACCGGGAAGGGCACAGCGAAGGCCTGGCCCGGATGTCCCAAGGCGAACACCGGCGGCTGTTCGAGGCGATCGCCGCCGGCGATCCGGCTGCCGCCCGCCAGGCCGCCGAACAGCATCTGATCAATGCCGCGCGGCGGCTCGGCGTCGTGATGCCGGGGCTGGCCGGCGCGCACAACGAGGAGAGCAATTGATGGGCGATCCCCTTGACATCCCCGCCTTCGGCGCCGCCGAGCGGGATTTCTCGCAGGTCGACAAGGCGCGGCTGGTGTCCGCGCTGGCCCGCGTGCTGCCGGCGGCCAGCCTGCTCCACGACGTGGAGGATCTGCGGCCCTACGAATGCGACGGCATGGCGGCGCTGCGTCAGGTGCCGCTGGTCGTCGCGCTGCCCGAGACCGAAGCGCAGGTCGTCGACATTCTGAAAATCTGCGCCGGGCAGGGCGTGCCGGTGGTGGCACGCGGCGCCGGCACGGGATTGTCGGGCGGCGCCCAGCCGCACCGGTTCGGGCTGGTGCTGTCGCTGGCACGCTTCACGAAGATCGTCAGGATCGACGCCCATGCCCGCCGCGCGGTGGTCCAGCCTGGCGTGCGCAACCTGGCCATCTCGGAAGCCGCCGCGCCACACGGCCTGTATTACGCGCCCGACCCGTCGTCGCAGATCGCGTGCACCATCGGCGGCAACGTGGCCGAGAACTCGGGCGGCGTCCATTGCCTCAAGTACGGCCTGACCATCCACAACCTGCTCCAGGTGCGCGGCGTGACGATCGCCGGCGAGATCGTCGAGTTCGGCGGCCTGGCGCTGGATGCGGCGGGCTACGACATGCTGCCGCTGATCACCGGTTCGGAGGGCATGCTGGCGGTGGTCACCGAAGTCACCGTCAAGCTCACGCCCAAGCCGCAGCTCGCCCAGTGTGTGCTGGCGGCTTTCGACGATGTGGTGAAAGCCGGTGATGCGGTGGCCG
>SSSX01000124.1 GCA_015657735.1 Zoogloeaceae bacterium | reverse complement strand
GGTGTTCACCCAGGGCGCGATCCGCCACACCGCGGTGATTCCGATCGCCGGCGACCAGGTGACCAACGACATCGCCGTCGCGCTGCGCACCCCGACCGCCGATGCCGAGGAGATCAAGATCCGCCACGGGGTCGCGATGCACACGCTGGCCGACGCCTCCGAGATGATCGAGGTGCCCGGCGTCGGCGACCGCCCGCCGCGCAAGCTGTCGCGCCAGGCCCTCGCCGACGTCATCGAACCGCGGGTCTGCGAGCTCTACGAACTGGTCCAGGCCGAACTGCGCCGCAGCGGCTACGAGGAGCTGCTGTCGTCCGGCATCGTGCTGTCCGGCGGCGCGGCGGTGATGCAGGGCATGGTCGAACTGGGCGAGGAGGTCTTCCACATGCCGGTGCGCATCGGCTACCCGAAGTACGACGGACCCCTCGCCGACGTGGTCTGCGAGCCGCGCTACGCCAACGCGATGGGCCTCGTGATGGAAGGCGCGGCGCAGAAGCGGCGGGGTATCCAGGCGCGGCAGACGCGCAATGTGGGACAGGTTTTTTCGAGGATGCGTTCGTGGTTCGAACGCAACTTCTAGGATCGGAAAAAACCGCTTCGGCGGCGTGATTTCCGAATGAACAGCGATGTGCATCGACCCCTTATTTAGTTGTAAAATCCGCAGCTAATACTAAATAAAGGCCCGGTTGCCCATCGGCAATGTCAGTGCAGTTTCTCTTGGAGGCGAGGTAAATGTTTGAAATTGTTGAAAAGGCATCCGGCGGCACGAACATCAAGGTAATCGGCGTCGGCGGTGCCGGCGGCAACGCGGTGGATCACATGATCCGCGAAGGCGTGCAGGGCGTCGATTTCATCACCGCCAACACCGACGCGCAGGCCCTGTCGCGCTGCCTGTCGCCGACCAAGGTCCAGCTCGGCAAGAGCGGGCTCGGCGCCGGCTCCAAGCCGGAAGCCGGCCGCGCCGCAGCCCAGGAATCCCGCGACGCCATCGCGGCGGCCCTCGACGGCGCCCACATGTGCTTCATCACCGCCGGCATGGGCGGCGGTACCGGCACCGGCGCGGCCCCGGTGGTCGCCGAGATCGCCAAGGAAATGGGCATCCTGACCGTTGCCGTGGTGACCAAGCCTTTCGACTTCGAGAACCGTATCCGCGTCGCCGAAAGCGGCGTCGAGGAGCTCTCCAAGCAGGTCGATTCGCTGATCGTCGTGCTCAACGACAAGCTGCTCGAAGTCTACGGCGACGACGCCGGCTTCGAAGATTGCTTCCGCTCCGCCGACAACGTGCTGACCAGCGCCGTCGGCGGCATCGCCGAGATCATCAACGTCCCCGGCCTCGTCAACGTGGACTTCCAGGACGTGCGCACCGCGATGGCCGAGATGGGCCGCGCGATGATGGGCTCCGCCCAGGCCGCCGGCCTCGACCGCGCCCGCATCGCCGCCGAGCAGGCCGCGGTGTCGCCGCTGCTCGAAGGCACCGAGCTTTCC
>SSSX01000795.1 GCA_015657735.1 Zoogloeaceae bacterium | reverse complement strand
GCAAACTTTCTGTCGCTGGCCTGTCGCCCCGGGATCGACGCCGAATACTTCGCCTTCGCCGATCAGGATGACATCTGGGCGCCCGGCAAACTCCGGCGCGCGCTGGCCTGGCTGAAGTCCGTCCCGCGCGACACGCCGGCGTTGTATTGCGCGCGGACCCAGCTGGTCGACGCCGACAACCACGACCTGGGCCTGTCGCCGCTGTTCTCGGTGACGCCGGGCTTCCGGCATGCGCTCGTCCAGAACATCGGCAGCGGAAACACGATGGTGTTCAACGCCGCGGCGCGGCGCCTGCTGTCCGAGGCCGGCGCCGATGTGAATGTGGCGGCCCACGACTGGTGGACCTACCTCGTCGTCAGCGGCTGCGGCGGGCGGGTTTTTTACGATCCGGAGCCGTCGGTCCGCTACAGGCAACACGCCGGAAACGCAATCGGTGTAAAAAGCGGCCTGCGCCACCGGCTCGCCCGACTGCGACGGATTCTCGGCGGCCGCTACAAGGCATGGAACGATGCAAATCTGGACGGGCTCGCGCCGCTGCGCGGGAGCCTGACAAGGGAGAACCGGAACGTCTTCGACAAGTTCAGCCAGTCACGGCGGAAGTGGCTCGTGCCCCGGGTGACCGGCGTCATCGGTGCGCGGGTGGTCCGCCAGGATGCCGCGGGACGGATCGGCCTGCTGGCCGGCTCCATTCTCAAGCGGATCTGAAAGCCTGGAAGCCGGCTTTTTGATCCGCGTCATCGACTGAAAGCACGCGGCCATGATGCAATCCGGCCAGCTGCCGAACACCCCCGGAAGCCGGACCGCACGGCCCATCGACCGGCCCGGAAAGATCGCGCGGCGGGGTCGGCAAACCTGACCGCCGTGGCATCACTCAGCAACCCTCTTTGTTCCCGACAATAAATCCGGTTTTTTGGAGACAGATTTTGAAAGCACTGGTCACTGGCGCCGACGGTTTCATCGGCTCGCACCTGACGGAACTCCTGGTACGCGAAGGCTACGCGGTAAAGGCCTTGTCGCAATACAACTCGTTCAACTACTGGGGCTGGCTCGAGGATGTCGCGTGCCGGGACGACATCGAAGTCCTCAATGGCGACGTGCGCGACCCGCATTACTGCAAGCACATCACCAAGGATGTGGACGTCGTCTTCCATCTTGCCGCGCTGATCGCCATCCCCTACTCCTACGTCGCGCCCGACAGCTACGTCGACACCAACGTCAAGGGAACGCTGAACATCTGCCAGGCCGCGCTGGACAACGGCGTGAAGCGGGTC
>SSSX01000123.1 GCA_015657735.1 Zoogloeaceae bacterium | reverse complement strand
CGGCAGCCGCTACGTCAAAGGCGGCTCGATCCCCGCCGAGTGGGGCCTCTACCGGCGCCTCAACTCGCGCTTCGGCAACATCGTCGCGCGCTACGTTGCCGGCATCTATTCGGTGCGCGACTGCACCGCCGGTTTCCGGGCCATCCGCTGCTCGATCCTGCGCCGCATCGACTTCGCCAAGCTGCGCGTGCAGGGCTACGCCTTCCAGGTCGCGCTGCTCCACGCCGCCAAGACGCAGAAAGCGAAGATCGTCGAAGTGCCGGTGGACTTCATCGACCGCACCCATGGCGAGTCGAAACTCGGCCTGCGCGACATCGTCGAGTTCATCGTCAATGCCTGGTGGATCCGTTTCGACAGCTCCAAGACCTTCATCAAATTCCTGATCGTCGGCGCCTCCGGGGTCGTCGTGAACCTCGGCTTCTTCACGCTGCTGATGGCGCTCGGGCTCAACAAGTTCATCGCCTCGCCGATCGCCATCGAGCTGTCGATCGTCTCCAACTTCTTCCTCAACAACGGCTGGACCTTCCGCTGGCGCAAGACCCGCGACCGGGTGCGCACCCGCGGCCTCAAGTTCAACGCCGTCTCGCTGGTGTCGCTGGCCCTCAGCTACGGCACCTTCGTCGCGCTGTCGATGTGGAAGCCCGACTACCCACCCCAGCTGCACCAGTTCATCGGCATCGTGCCCGCAACCCTGGTCAATTACTTCCTGAATTCGTACTGGACCTTCAAGCATGTCGAAGAGCAAACCGGCTGATCTCTCCCACGGCGCCCGGCCGGTTGCGGCGCCGCAGGTCGCACTCCTCTTCGCACTCCTCATCGGAATCCTGCTGGCCGGCTGCTGGTTGGTGCTCGATCCGCTCAAGTACGCGCTGATCGAAGGCCAGAACGCCGGCCGGCCGCTGCGCGACACCGCGCTCGCCGCACTCGGATCGATGCTGCCGCGCATCGCCACGCTGGGCCTGGCCGGGCTGCTGGCCTTCGCCGCGCTGGCCCGTCACGAATACCGCCACCGCGCGCTGTCCGCCGTGCTGACCGGCAAGGGCGGCTGGCCGCTGGCGCTGGTCGGCGGCAGCCTGCTCGTGTGGTTCTGCCAGGCCTATTTCTACCCGGGCCATTTCCTCGCCGGCGACACCGGCGCCCACATCGTACGCGTCGCCCATTTCGGGCGCGGCCTCGCCGAAGGCAAGAATCTCTTCTGGAACAACCATTACTACATGGGCGCGCCCTTCCTGCAGTTCTACGCGCCCCTGTTCTTCTGGCTCGGCGGCGGGCTTTTCGCCCTCACCGGCGACATCGACGTGGCCACCAAGCTGCTGCTGCTGGTCCTGCATCTGGCCGGCGGCGTGTTCTTCTACCATTTCCTGCGGCGCGCCGGCCTCGAACGCTTCGGCGCGTGGATCGGCGCCATCGCCTACACCGGCGCGTGGGCCCACAACAACCTGATCCTCTACAAAGGCGTGCTGCCGCCGGCGGTCGTCATTGCCCTGCTGCCCGCCGCCTTCCTGCTCGCCGAGCGGATCATCCGCAGCGCACGCCCGGCCTTCGACGCCAGCTGGGCGGCCCTCGCCGTGGTGTGCGGCGCGATGATCGCCGCCCACCAGCCGCATGGCGTCTATGGTGGCGTGTATCTCGCGCTGTATGCCGCCGTCCGCCTCGGCGTCGCCGGGCGCCTGCGCTCGCACCTGTTCCCGCTCGTCAGCGCCGGCGTGGCCGGCGTGCTGATCGGCCTGTTCGCCGTGGTGCCGTTCATGGCCGAGAAAGGCTGGGTCATCGCCCAGGCCGCCTCCGAGCCGCTCTTCATGCTGCGCCTGCCAACCCTCGAAAACCTCGGGCGGCTGATCGCGTGGAGCAACGCAGCGACCAGCAAGGGAGCCGAGTCGGCGGCCTACCTCGGCCTGTCAGTGATCGCCCTGGCCGTCGCGGCGGTGGCCGCAAGCGCCGGCGGCGCGGCGCTGTCCCGCGACCAGCGGCGCTGGGGCGCGCTGATGCTGGCCCTGCTGGCCCTCTCCTTCGTGCTGCGTGGCGCGCTGGTCCGCGACGTGATCTTCACGCTGTTCTTCGTTTCGGCGCTGGCCGGCCTCGGCGGCGACGCGCTGCTCGCCCGCCGCCCGGGCGCCCCGCGACTGGCGCTGGCCGTGCTGCTGGCGGTCGTCGTCGATCTCGGCCCGACCGCCGTCCAGCCGGTTGCGCGCACCGACAAACAGTTCCTCGACGCCGCCGCCCTGCACCTGGCCGCCACCGCGCCCAACCAGCGGGTCGTGCTGTCCAACTCGCGCCAGACCCCCGACGCCGGGCTGCGGATCACCTTCGACATGGGCCCCTCGGGTTCGCCGTTCAACTACTACCCGGTGCAGACCGTTTCCGGCCCCCACAACCACGCCGCGACGCTGGTCCACAACTATGCGGTGACCAGCCTGCTCGCCGCCGAGCAGGATCTGCGCAACGGCGCCGGGCAACTGTCGGAAAACTCCGCCACGCTGCTGGCCCTGTTCAACGTCGGCCGCATCGTCAACGACACCGGCACCGGCATGGGTTTTCCCGCCTCCGTGGCCGGAACCACCGACGACGGCCCGCAACTCGGCCGCAGCCTGCGCATCGCCCACCCGACGCCGGTGCTGTTCGCCCCGGCCCTCGCCGTGATGCCGGACCGCTCGACGCTGGAGCGGCCGATCCTGTGGCGCGAGGAAATTATTCCCCCCGAAGCCCACGCCGCCGCCGTCGGGCAGGTCGTCCGCGACTACCTCGCCCTCCTCGCGCCGACGCTGCCCGAACTGCGCGCCGCACGCATCCCGGTCTACGCGCTCCCCGCAGGTGCGCCCACCGCCGCGCCGGCTGCCGCCGACACCGCCGCTCAGCCAGCCCTGAAAATCCTCGACTATCAGGTGCGCGAAGACGCGGTGGACCTGAAGGTCGACGTGCCGTCGACGGGTTTCCTGCAACTGGGCCACCCGTGGTATCCGACGCTGGCCGTCACCGACAACGGCCGGCGCGTCGTCGCCAGCCGCAGCGCGATCGACCTGATCGTGCTGCCCATCGAACCCGGCACCCACCACCTGCACATCGTCACCGAACGCTCGGCGCTACGCTGGCAGCTCGGCGCCTTCAGCCTGGCCGTGCTGGTCGTGACGCTGATCATTCCGGTCGTCGGCCGGCTGCGCCGCGGCCGGCGCTGAAAGCCGGCGCCGGCGCGCCTTCAGGCCGCCGGCGTCAGCTTCGCCACCGCCAGCATCAGCCACTTGGTGCCGGCATCGGCAAACCTCACCTGCACCCGGGCATCGCTGCCGCTGCCTTCGGCGGCGACGATGACGCCTTCGCCAAAGCGGATGTGGCTGACCGCCTGACCGATCGCCAGGCCGCCCAGATCGCGCGATTTCAGCGGCGGCGGCGCGGGCATCGCCGGCGCGGCCGGCCGGCCGGCCGCCGGGTTGTAATAACGCGGCGACGGCTCCGCCACGAAACTGCGCCGCGGGTTCGGCGGCGTCAGCCACTTGGTCAGCGCCTCGGGGATTTCCTCCAGGAAGCGCGACCGCAGGTTGTAGCGGATCTGGCCGTGGAGCATCCGGCTCTGGGTGAAGCTCAGGTACAGGCGCTGGCGCGCGCGGGTCACCGCCACGTACATCAGGCGCCGTTCCTCCTCCAGCCCGTCGGCTTCGAGAATGCTGTTCTCGTGGGGGAACAGGCCCTCCTCCAGCCCGGACAGGAAAACGACGTCGAATTCCAGCCCCTTGGCGGCGTGGACGGTCATCAGCTGGACCGCCTCCATCCCCGCGTCGGCCTGGTGGTCGCCGGCCTCCAGCGAGGCGTGGGCGAGGAATTCGGCAAGCACCGATTCGGCCCCGCCGGCAAGCTCGCCAGCCCCCGCCTCGGCGCTGAAATTGGCCGCCGCGTTGATCAGTTCGTCGAGGTTCTCGAGCCGCTCCTGGCCCTCCTTCTCGGCCTTGTAGTGGGCGCGCAGGCCCGACAGCTCGATGACGTGATCGACGGTTTCGTGCAGCGGCAGCGTCGCCGTTTCGGTGCGCAGCCGCTCGATCAGGCCGACGAACTGGGCCAGCGCGGTGCCCGGCTTGCCGGACAGGTGCGGCACTGTCTGGTAGAGCGGCGTGTTCCAGGTCCGCGCCGCGTCGGCCAGCGCCTCGAGCGAGCGGGCCCCGATGCCGCGGGTCGGAAAATTGACCACCCGCGTGAAGGCCGTGTCGTCGTCCGGATTGGCGATCAGGCGCAGGTAGGCCAGCGCATGCTTGACCTCCTGGCGCTCGAAGAAGCGCAGCCCGCCATACACGCGATAGGCCACGCCGCTCGAAAAGAGCTGATGCTCGAGCACCCGCGACTGGGCGTTGGAGCGGTACAGCAGCGCGATAGCGGAACGGCTCATCCCGTCGCGGACCAGCGACTGGATCTCGTCCACGATCCAGCGCGCCTCGTCGGAATCGGTGAACGCCTCATAGACGCGGATCGGCTCGCCGGCGCCCCGGTCGGTCCACAGGTTCTTGCCGAGACGCTTGTTGTTGTGGGCGATCAGCGCGTTGGCGGCGTCGAGGATGTTGCCGTGGGAACGGTAGTTCTGTTCGAGGCGGATCACGCTGGCGACCCGGAAATCGCGCTCGAAGTCGCGCATGTTGCCGATCTCGGCGCCGCGGAAACGGTAGATCGACTGGTCGTCGTCGCCGACGCAGAACAGGCTCGCGCCGCCGTCGCGGCCACCGTCGGCGAGCAGCGACAACCACTTGTACTGCAGCCGGTTGGTATCCTGGAATTCGTCCACCAGAATGTGCCGGAAGCGCGCCTGATAGTGGCGGCGGATCGGCTCGTTGCGCTCCAGCACCTCGTAGCTGCGCAGCAGCAGTTCAGGGAAATCCACAACTGCCTCGCGCTGGCATTGGGCCTCATACTCCGTGTAAAGCTCGACCCGGCGCCGGGTGAAATCGTCCCAGGCGTCGACCGCCGCCGGGCGGATGCCGGCCTCCTTCTGGCCGTTGATGAAGTGCTGCAGCTCCCGCGGCGGAAATTTCTCGTCGTCCACGTTGAGGGTTTTGAGCAGGCGTTTGATCGCCGCCAGCTGATCGCCCGAATCGAGGATCTGGAACAGCTGCGGCAGTCCGGCATCGCGGTGATGGGCGCGCAGGAAACGGTTGCACAGGCCATGAAAGGTGCCGATCCACATGCCCCGCGTGTTGATCGGGAACATCGCCGACAGGCGCGTCAGCATCTCCTTCGCAGCCTTGTTGGTGAAGGTCACGGCCAGAATGCCGGCCGGCGTGCACAAACCGTTCTGGATCAGCCAGGCGATGCGCGTCGTCAGCACCCGGGTCTTGCCCGAACCGGCACCGGCAAGGATCAGCGCATGCTGCGGAGGCAGGGTCACCGCGGCGAGTTGTTCGGGGTTCAGATTGTCGAGAAGCTGGGGCATGGGACGGTACGGTCGGCGGCGAAGCCCGCCATTCTACCGCCCCAAGCCCTCCGCTCCCGCTGGCTTGCAGCGCACCGCGAGTGTTGTAAAAACGCAAATCGCCGTGACGTAATTCGTGCCCCAGGCGTGGAAGCAGCTTGCGGACGACGGCCCGCTTGCCTAGAATTTTGATTGTGCAGCGCAACATTGGCGGCGCCGGAGAAACGGGTAAACCCTAACATTGGCAAGGCATTAGCGCTGAATTGAAAAATATTGCAAAGCAACACAAAGCCTGTCTCCGCCGCCAGCAGGCGCGTGATGCAGCATTCAGGAGCAACCGCAATGAAATCGCCGAAGAATCTCCCGTGGCATGCCCGCAAGGCCGGGGTGCCTATCGAGCGAGCCGAAGCGCTGTGGCGCAAGGCGGTTCGCGAAGCCACTGCCGACATTGGCTGGGTCGGCACGTCCGAATTCTGGGGCGCCGCCGAGGCACGCTTCCTCGAACTGCTCGAGGATGAACAAAACACCCTCTGCACCCCCCACGTCGAAACCTTCGTGCGCAGCCAGCACCGCATGGGGCTGATGCCCCTGCTGGCCGCCGAAGAGATGTTTACCGCGCTGGCCGCCAACTGGCAGCGCATGTATACCCAGATGCGCAAGGCGGCCTGATCGCCGCCCGCGGCCCCGAACGGCCGCCCAACCGGTGTTTTTCTCCCTCCTCTCCCTCGTGGAGATTTCACGGCGTCCGCCTCCCGGCTGACGCCGTTTTTTTGGTGTGCGGCCGGCCGGGCCGTTCCGCCCATCGCCCCTCACGCCTCGCCGATCCCCCCCTGCTATAATTCGGCCCTTTGCATCCCTTCTCCGGAGTTCAATGTGCTGATTTCCAACGCCTTTGCCCAGGCCGCTCCCGCTGCCGCGCAGGATCCGCTGTCCAGTATCACCGGCATGCTGCCGCTGGTCTTCATGTTCATCGTGCTGTGGTTCCTGATGATCCGTCCGCAGATGAAACGCGCCAAGGAACACAAGGCCCTGCTCGCCGGCCTGCAGAAAAACGATGAAGTCGTGACCCAGGCCGGCATCATCGGCAAGGTTGCACAGATCAGCGATGCCTACGTGCACGTCGAGATCGCGCCCAACACCGTGATCGTCGTCCAGAAGCAAGCCATCGGCGCGGTGCTGCCGAAGGGCACCCTCAAGTCGATCTGAGCGCAGGCGGCCGGAGCTCCCCGCTCCGGCCGTTTCGCGCTGCCGCCGTCGCGGCACCCGTTTCCTCTCCTCTCCGCCAGACCATGAACCGCTACCCTCTCTGGAAAAATCTCCTCATCGGCATCGTCCTGCTGTGGGGACTGATCTACACCCTGCCGAATTTCTACGGGGAGGTGCCCGCCGTTCAGGTCTCCAGCGGCAAGGCCACCCTCAAGCTCGACGCCGCCGCCACCATGGCCCGCGTCGACGCCAGCCTGAAGGCGGCCGGCATCGCCCACGACGGGCTGTTCGCCGATCTGACCAGCGTGCGCGCCCGCTTCCACGACACCGACACCCAGCTGAAGGCCAAGGACGCCATCGAAAAGGCCTTCAACCCGGACGCCGCCGACCCGTCGTACGTCGTCGCCCTGAACCTCCTCTCCGCCAGCCCGCAGTGGCTCACCTCCATCCATGCGCTGCCCATGTACCTGGGCCTCGACCTGCGCGGCGGCGTGCACTTCCTGCTGCAGGTGGACATGAAGGGCGCCGTCACCAAGCGCCTCGACGCCACCGCCGGTGACCTGCGCTCGCTGCTGCGCGACAAGAACGTCCGCCACGCCGGCATCGGTCGCGAAGGTCAGAGCGTCGTCGTCAAGTTCCGCGACGCGGACACCCAGGCCCGCGCCAAGAGCGTGATCGGCGCCGCCAACAACGACCTGCAACTCATCGAAGGCCAGGACGGCGCCGACTTCAAGCTGTCCGCCACCCTCACCCCCCAGGCGCAGAAGACCATCCAGGAATTCGCGATCCGCCAGAACATCAGCACCCTGCACAACCGGATCAACGAACTGGGCGTCGCCGAACCGGTTATCCAGCAGCAGGGCCTCGACCGCATCGTCGTGCAACTGCCCGGCGTGCAGGACGTGGCCAAGGCCAAGGACATCCTCGGGCGCACCGCGACCCTCGAAATCCGCCTGGTGGACGACACCCCGGGCAGCCTCGAAGCCGCGCTGCAGGGCGCCATCCCGCCCGGCAGCGAACTCTATTCCGAGCGCGGCGGCAACCCGCTGCTGGTCAGAAAGCAGGTCGTCCTGACCGGCGAGCGCCTTACCGACGCCCAGCCCGGCTTCGACGGCCAGACTCACGAGCCGGCGGTCCACCTGACCCTCGACTCGGCCGGCGCCCGCATCTTCAAGGATGTGACCCGCGAGAACATCAACAAGCGCATGGCCATCCTGCTGATCGAAAAGGGCAAGGGCGAAGTCGTCACCGCCCCGGTCATCCGCAGCGAAATCGGCGGCGGCCGGGTGCAGATTTCCGGCAAGATGAGTTCCGAAGAAGCCACCGACACCGCGCTGCTGCTGCGCGCCGGCTCGCTGGCCGCGCCGATGGAGATCATCGAGGAACGCACCATCGGCCCCAGCCTCGGCGCCGAGAACATCAGCAAGGGCTTCCACTCCACGCTGTGGGGCTTCGTCGCCATCGCCGTCTTCATGTGCGCCTACTACATGCTGTTCGGCTTCGTGTCGGTGGTGGCGCTGGCCGCCAACCTGCTGCTGCTGGTGGCCCTGCTGTCGCTGCTGCAGGCCACCCTCACGCTGCCCGGCATCGCCGCCATCGCGCTCG
>SSSX01000122.1 GCA_015657735.1 Zoogloeaceae bacterium | reverse complement strand
CGGTGTCGATCTCCGGCTACCACATCGCCGAAGCCGGCGCGAACCCGATCAGCCAGCTCGCCT
Source organism: Zoogloeaceae bacterium (assembly GCA_015657735.1). Lineage (GTDB taxonomy): Bacteria > Pseudomonadota > Gammaproteobacteria > Burkholderiales > Rhodocyclaceae > Zoogloea. The sequence goes on along the minus strand of SSSX01000122.1, from coordinate 3,714 downwards.
TCACGCTGTCCAACGGCTTCACCTACGTCGAAAGCTACCTGGCCCGCGGCATGCACATCGACGACTTCGCGCCCAACCTGAGCTTCTTCTTCAGCAACGGCATGGACCCGGAATACTCGGTGATCGGCCGCGTCGCCCGCCGCATCTGGGCCGTGGCGATGAAGAACAAGTACGGCGCCAACGAGCGCAGCCAGAAGCTGAAGTACCACATCCAGACTTCCGGCCGTTCGCTGCACGCCCAGGAGATGGATTTCAACGACATCCGCACCACGCTGCAGGCGCTGATCGCCATCTACGACAACTGCAACTCGCTGCACACCAACGCCTACGACGAAGCGATCACCACGCCGACCGAGGAATCCGTGCGCCGCGCCATGGCCATCCAGCTGATCATCAACCGCGAATGGGGCCTCGCCAAGAACGAGAACCCCAACCAGGGCGCCTTCATCATCGACGAACTGACCGACCTCGTCGAAGAAGCGGTGCTCAAGGAGTTCGAAGCCATCAGCTCCCGCGGCGGCGTGCTCGGCGCGATGGAAACCGGCTTCCAGCGCGGCAAGATCCAGGAAGAGTCGCTGTACTACGAGCACAAGAAGCACGACGGCTCCTACCCGATCATCGGCGTCAATACCTTCCTCAACCCGAAGGGCATGGGCCAGCAGGAGATCGAACTGGCCCGTTCCAGCGACGACGAAAAGCAGAGCCAGCTCCAGCGGCTCGCCGACTTCCAGGCCCGCAACGCCGATCAGGCCCCGGTGTGGCTGGCCAAGCTGAAGGAAACCGTGATCGAGAACGGCAACGTCTTCGCGGTGCTGGTCGATGCGGTGAAGTACTGCTCGCTGGGCCAGATCACCACGGCGCTGTACGACGTGGGCGGCCAGTACCGGCGCAGCATGTAAGCCTCACGCTGGTGAGAAGACGCCTTCCCGCAGCCGGGAAGGCGCGGCAAGCGGCGCTCCGGCGCCGTTTGTCGTTTTGGGCGGATTATTTGCCGGCGCCCTTGATCGCCTGCGCGGCGCTGGTGCACGCATCCAGCCCCTTCTTGACGTAGGTCTGGCGTTCCGTCGCGTCGCTGATGTCGGCGGCGACTTCCTTGACGGTGGCGACGCACAGCCGGACCTGGGCCACCGCCGCGGCGCTGCCGACGCCGTCGGCCAGATTCTGCGCCGCCACGCCGGTCGAGAAATAATTGGCCGCCACCACGTGGGCATTGGTGGCCGGGGTGCTCGCGCCGGCCATGCCGCGGCCTTCGAAGCTGCCGAACACCGACATGGCATCCATGCTGTGGTTGCCGGTCGCCCGGGCGCGGCGTTTCGACGGATCGGCCCCGTCACTGTCGGTGCCGGTGATCACCGTCAGCTTCTCGTCCGGCTGGCCCTTTTTTTCGAGTACCGCCACCGGCACCAGCGCGAGGTCGTCGCGTTTGTAGCCGATCGAGATGCTGACGCCCGGATTGGTGCCGGTGGTGGTGGTCGAGATGTCGAGTCCGCCGATGGTCTTCGAGCCGTAGACCAGCGGTGCCATCGGCACGCTGACGCAGGCCGACAGGCCGAGCAGGCTGGCCGCCAGCGCGGCGCGCGGGATCGTCTTGTTCATTCTTTCGCTCCTGGGGGTTGGGCTGAATCGAAGGTGACGAGCAGGCAGCTGTCGTCGTCGCTGCGGCCGATGCCGACGCCCTGCCAGCGGGTGTAGCCGAGCGCGAAGCTGCCGGGCAGCGATACCGCGCCGAAGCTGGCGAGCGACACCGCGCTGGCACGCGACGGCTCGACCGTCAGGTGGACGATGCCGAAGTGGGATTCGGTCTTCACCGCGCCGTCGCCGTGGATCACGACTGTCGTGCAGCCGGCCGGCAGCGCGGCCAGCACGGCGGCGAGCCACGCCGGGAGGCGTCGGGGGCGCGGTCTCGGCAGCTGCCGCTGGCATGCTTGCATGACGCGATCCTCGCGGGACGGTGGATGTGCCTTCAGCATAGATTCAGGCCGGCCCGGCGTCCAACCCGCCAGCGTGACGGCTGCCGCGGGCGCCGCCGGGCCGAGCTTGGCATTCCGGCCAGACGATCTATCCTTGAACAAGAGGCGCCGCCGGCAGTGGGCCGGTTGCGGTGGCCTCGGCGAGGGCTGCGGCCGATGAAGCGCAAGCCATTTTCCTTTCGCGACAGTGCGACGGCCGAGTGGATCCGGCGCGGGATGAGGTTGCCTTTCATTCTCGCGTCGGTTGTCTGTTCGATCGCCTGGGCCGATGGCGGCGACGTGCCGGCCAAGAAATCGGGCAGCCGCAAGCTCGGCTTGTCGATCCAGGTGCAGGGCAGCGGCTGGGGGCGCGGCAAGAAGGAGTCGATCGAAACGGTGCTCTACGCGGTGGCCGACGAGTTGATGTCGCGCCTGCCCGGCAAACTTGCGGCACCGATCGTCGTGACCCACACCGACGGCCCGCCGGTGGCGGTCTATGGCCGCGGCAACCGGGGCGAGTACCGCATCCGTCTGCATGCCCGCGACGACAATTGGCATTTGTACGTCTATGAGTTCGCCCACGAGCTGTGCCACGTGCTGTCCAACTACGACGCCCACGTTCCCGAGGGCAGCGGGGTGCGGCGCGACAATCAATGGTTCGAGGAGACGCTGTGTGAAACCGCGTCGCTGTTCACGCTCAAGAACCTGGCCCGCAACTGGGAGCAGGCCTTGCCGGGGCCGGAGTGGGCCGGCGAGGCGGAGCGGCTGCGCAAGTTCTTCGACCTGCTGATCGCCGAAGGTCATCGCCGCCTGCCGCCCGAAGCTCCGCTGGCCGGCTGGCTGCGCGACAACGAAGCGGCGCTGCGCGCCAATCCCTATCTGCGCGAGAAGAACGAAGTGCTGGCCAATCTGCTGCTGCCGCTCTTCGAACACAACCCCGAGAACTGGCAGGCGCTGGGCTACATGAACCTCGACCCCGACGACGCGCGCAGCAGTCTGCGGACCTACCTGGGGCGCTGGTACAACAACGCGCCGCTCGAACATCGCGACGTCGTCGCCGGGGTGCTGGCCCTGCTGTCGCTGGACGACGTGGTGCCGTCGCGCGCCGGCGCTCGCCTGACCGCGTCGGCGGAGTGAATGGCCGGCGCCATTTTTTTCTTTTCCGACGAAATCTGTCGACTACTATGAAAATGTGATCCAGACGGTGGCAGTTCTTTGCGGCAGTTGTCGGCTGGCACGACATGAAGGCGGTCCGACGAGATCGCCCGTGAAACCGGAACCGGAGCGCAGGGCCTTCTGCGACTGGCTCCATACTCTTTTTCAGGGAGGACATACCCGTACGGAGGACAAAATGAAAAAGAGTCTCTTGGTAAGGATCGGCGCCGGTTTCCTGATGGGAAGCGTTTTTGCCGTCGTGCCGATGGGGACCGCCCGCGCAGCTGATCTCTACGACAGCCTGCAGGAGTTGAGTGACGGAATGAAAGCCTACAGAACCGGCAGCAGCGACATGTACGACTCCCTCGAGCCGACGGCCGCCGGTGGTGCGCAAGGCCCGGTACGGACCGACATGATGAAGGACCGGGATTCGACCGCCACCATCTCGTCGGTATGGGACGACCTGCACAGCAGGCTTGGCCCGATCGGTGGCGACGGCACCAACTGAGCCGGAACCCGCGGCGGACCCTCCGCCAGCCACAAGCGCCGTTCATCAGGAGCGGCGCTTTTTTATGGTTGTGTCGCCATTCGGTGTGGAGTCGGCCGTAGG
>SSSX01000121.1 GCA_015657735.1 Zoogloeaceae bacterium | reverse complement strand
TTGTCGCAGATGCCCGACACGCCGGCCTCCTCCACCGCCGCCAGCCGGCTCTGGTCCGACTCGCTGGTCACCATCAGGATCGGCACCGTGCGCTGCCAGCTGCGGGTGCGCACGTATTCGACGAACTCGCGGCCGTCCATTTCGGGCATGTTGTAGTCGGTGATGATCAGGTCGACCATCGTGTCGGCCAGCAGCGCAGTGCCCTCCCTGCCGTTGGCGGCCTCGACGATGTGCCGGATGCCGAGGTGTTCGAGCACCACGCGCATGAATTTGCGCGCATTGAGGCTGTCGTCCACCACCAGCACGCGCACCGCTTCCAGATCGAAATCGTCGTCGAGCGCCTCGCTGCCGCTCAGGTAATCCAATGTCGCATTGAGCGCCAGCGCCAGCTGCCTGTTGTCGAAAGGCTTGGGCAGAATGCTGCAGACGCCGGACTGGCGGATCGGATCGAGGGCCTGCGGACGGGTTTCGCTGGAGATAAGGATGAACGCAACGTTCTCCAGCAGCGGGTCGGCGCGCATCGCGGTGACCAGCCCGGTGCCCGACCCGTCCGGCAGGTAGAGCGCCGACAGCACCACGTCGGGCGGCCGCCGGCGCATCGCCGCCTGGGCGTCGGCCACGCTGCCCACTCCATCCACGTGCAGCAGGCCGACATCGTCGCAGGCCTTGCGGATGATCTTGGCCTGCATGGCCGAGGGCTCCACCAGCAGGGCGTGGAGGCTGCCGAGGTCGCGACGGCTTGTCATCTCGCTGGCTCCGGAAGGGGAATGCAGGGTTAGCGAACAAAACCGGCAAAGCTTGAGGGTCTGGCGTCGCGCCGCCCGGATCGGGTTTAACAAAAATTAACGCCGAAACGGCTAAAGGCGCTCCGCCGGTATCCGATAAGCATGTGTTGATCGGGCTCCAGGCGCTTGCCTCGCCGTGCCCGGAAGCGCTGCCGGCCGGCGTCGGCGCGCTTCCTCGACGAACGATTTTCAATCGCATTGCCGCCCGTGCCATCCATCTTTTGCTCCCAGGGGAAATCCATGAACAACTTGAACAGCGCCCGAACCGTGCGCGGCATTCGTCTGGCCGGAGCGTGCAGCGTGCTGCTCGCCGGTCTGCTGTCCGGCTGCTCGACGCTGCCGACGCCGTTTTCGGCCGACGAGCAGAAACAGATTGCGGCCAGCGACCGCAAGGCCGCCACCGCCGATGTCGAGCCGCTCACCGGAAACCTGACCCTGGCCGACGCCATCGCGCGCGGCATCAAGTACAACCTCGATCACCGCACCCGCATGATGGAGCAGGCGCTGGCCGTCGGTCAGCTTGACCTCGGCCGCTACGACATGCTGCCCAAACTGGTCGCCTCCGCCGGTTACAGCTGGCGCGACAAGGAACTGATCACCAACAGCAAGGACTCGGTCACCGGCCAGCCGTCCCTCGCCAACCCCTACATCTCGTCCGACCGCTCCCACACGCTGACCGATCTGGGGCTGTCGTGGAACGTGCTCGATTTCGGCGTCAGCTACTTCAATTCCAAGCAGAACGCCGACCGGGTGCTGATCGCCAGCGAGCGCCGCCGCAAGGCCATGCACAACCTGATCCAGGAAGTGCGCACCGCCTACTGGCGTGCCGCCAGCGCCGAGAAGATCGACGCCGAGCTGCGCGAAACCATCCGCATCGCCGAATCGGCGCTGGTGGACTCCCGCAAGATCGAGCAGGAACGCATCCGCGACCCGCTCGAAGCGCTGCGCTATCAGCGCACCGTGCTCGAAAACCTGCGCATCCTCGAAAGCATCCAGCAGGAACTGGCCGCCGCGCGGATCGAACTGGCGGCGCTCATCAACCTGCCGCCGGGCACCCGCTACCAGCTGGCCGAACCGACCGCCGCCGAACTCAAGCCGGCGGTGCTGCCGATGCCCGTCGAGCGCATGGAAGACATCGCCATCGCCCGCAACGCCGATCTGCGCGAACAGTTCTACAACGTGCGGATTGCCGTTGCCGAAACCAAGAAATCCATGCTGCGGCTGTTCCCGGCCCTGTCGTTCAACTACTCGCTGCGCCACGACACCAACAGCTATCTGATCAACAAGAGCTGGAACGAAGCCGGCGCGCAGATCAGCTGGAACCTCTTCAACCTGCTGTCCGCCCCGGTGGCGATGAGCTACTCGGAATCGGCCGAGAAGCTCGCCGAGCACCGCCGCATGGCGACCCAGATGGCCGTCCTGGCCCAGGTGCACCTGCGCGCCAGCAGTACGAAAACGCCTACAAGCTGCTCGAACGGGCCGAATCGATCCACACCGTCGACCAGCGCATCTACGAACACAGCAAGAGCCGTGAGAGCGCCGAGACCAAGGGCCGCCTCGACCTGATCTTCAGCAACACCTCGGCCATCGTCAGCCTGCTGCGCCGCTACCAGGCGCTCAGCCAGGTGTACGCCGCCAGCAGCCGCATCCAGGCCACCCTCGGTCTCGAGCCGGAGATCAGCAGTCTCAACGACCTGCCGCTCACCGAACTGCGCCGTCAGGTCGAGGCTTCGATGGAGCAATGGAACCGCGGCGAAGCGCTCAAGCAGGCCCCGGCAGGCGAAGTCGGCGCCGCGGGCGACGGCGCTCCGGCCGGCGAACGCGAGGTCACCCCGGACGGCCGCGCTGTTCCCGAGAAGGCCGCACTCGCGCCCGTCGTGCCGCCGTCGATCGGCGCCATGGCGTGGAACGATCTCAATGCCGGGCAGCCGATCGGCCGCGGCGTCGGCAGCGTGGCGTGGACCATCGCCGACATCCACGAGCGTTCGATGGCGCAGTTGAAACGCGGCCCGCTGGCGGCCGTGTCCACCCCCACCGCACGCTGACGAGATGGCCATGTACCGTTCGATGATCGCCATCGCCCTCGGCACGACAATGCTCGGTGCCTGGGCCCAGATGCCGCCCAAAGTGAGCGCACCGCCGCCGCCACCGGCCGCGGCCGCCGCGCCGGCCCTCGACCGGCAGGAGATCCGCGCCCAGCTGTCGCCGCGCCGTTTCACCACGCTGGCGGCCGAGCTCGGCGCCAAGGTCAATCACATTTCGGTGCGCGAGGGTGAGCGCTTCAAGGCCGGCCAGGTGCTGATCGTCCTCGACTGCTCGCTGCAGA
>SSSX01000794.1 GCA_015657735.1 Zoogloeaceae bacterium | reverse complement strand
GGCCTTCCACGGCTGCCGCCAGAATCTGGATCAGGTCGGCCGGCGTTTTGCGGAGGGTTCGGGGTACAACGAATGGGCGGCCACCAACCGGCTGGTGGTCCTGTATCCGCAGACCGTCACCCGCAACGGCTATGCGCCCGGCTCGTGGCGCTGGGTGTACAACCCGATGGGGTGCTGGGACTGGTGGGGCTATGCCAGTACCGATTACGCCACCCGCAATGGGCCGCAGGTGGCGGCGGTGATGCGGATGGTCGACCGCCTGGGCGAGGCGCCGGCCCGGCCGCGCTGAACACGGCCGGGCGTCATCCATGCCCGGAGGCGACGATGTCGGCGGCGGGGTTCAGGCGCCGTCGAACTTTTCGCGCAGCCCTTTCTTGTTGATCTTGCCGACGCTGGTCTTGTCGATGGCCGGAACCAGGATCACCCGCTCCGGGATGGCGAACTTGGAGATGGCCCCCTGCTCGGCGAAGGCCTTGACGTGGGCCTTGATGTCCTCCTCGGTGGCGCTGGCGCCCTGCCGCTGTACCACCAGCGCCATCGGCCGCTCGCCCCACTTGGCGTCCTTGACGCCGATCACCGCGACTTCGCTGACCGCCGCGTGGCGGGAGATGACGTCCTCCAGCTCCAGCGACGAAACCCATTCGCCGCCGGTCTTGATGACGTCCTTGATGCGGTCGGTGACCTGCAGGTAGCCGTCGGGGTCGATGGTGCCGATGTCGTTGGTGTGCAGGTAGCCGCCGGACCACAGGTCTTCCGAGGCGGCGGGGTTTTTGTAGTAGCCCTGGGTGAGCCACGGCGCGCGGACCACGACCTCGCCGGCCGCCTTGCCGTCGCGGGGCAGATCGCTCATGTTTTCGTCGACGGTGCGCAGGTTCACCAGCGGGATCGGCAGGCCGGTGCGGGTGCGCAGTTCGAGTTCGCGGGCCGGGTCGCCGCGCAGCGGGGTCTTGATCTGCGCGAGGGTCAGGATCGGGCAGGTTTCGGACATGCCGTAACCGGTGAACAGATCGATGCCGCGCTC
>SSSX01000793.1 GCA_015657735.1 Zoogloeaceae bacterium | reverse complement strand
TTGCGCCACTGGCGCAGCGGGTCGCCCCCGTCGGGCGATTCGACCTTGATCACCTCGGCGCCGAACTCGGCGAGGATGCGCGTGCAGAACGGCCCGGCGATCAGAGTGCCCAGTTCGAGCACCCTGACGCCGGCGAGGGGCTTGGCGGCCTGGTTCATTGACTCAACCTATAGCGAACGACGTTCGACGAGCGCCTGGGCTATCGTCCCGGTATCGGTATGCTCCAGCTCACCACCGACCGGGATGCCGCGGGCAATGCGGGTCACCCGGATGCCGCGGCTCTTCAACAGCTCGGAGATCATGTGGGCGGTGGCCTCGCCCTCGTTGGTGAAGTTGGTGGCGAGGATCACTTCGCTCACGACGCCGTCGCAGGCGCGGGCGAGGAATTTTTCGAGGCCCAGTTCGCGCGGTCCGATGCCGTCGAGCGGCGACAGCCGCCCCATCAGCACGTAGTACAGGCCGTGGTAGCTGTGGGTCTGCTCGAGCATCGCCAGATCGGCGGGCATCTCGACCACGCACAGCTGGGTGGCGTCGCGCTGCGGACTGGCGCAGCGGGCGCACACTTCGTCCTCGCAAAAGGTGTTGCAGCGCGCGCAGTGGCGCAGCACCTCGAGGGCGTGGCCGAGGGCCGTCGCGAGCCTGCCGGCGCCGCGCTGGTCGCGCTGAAGCAGGTGATAGGCCATGCGTTGGGCCGACTTCGGCCCGACGCCCGGCAGACAGCGCAGCGCTTCGATGAGGGCGTCGAGGCTGGAGGGAGAGCTCACGGATTCATCGCCATTTCAGATCGATCCCGACAGATCAATCCGTCAAATCGATCAGAACGGCATCTTGAAGCCGGGCGGCAGGTTCAGGCCGGCGGTGAAACCGGCCATCTTTTCCTGGGTCGTGGCTTCGACACGGCGCACGGCGTCGTTCACCGCGGCGGCGATCAGGTCTTCGAGCATTTCCTTGTCGTCCATCACCGACGGGTCGATGGCCACCCGGCGGACGTCGTGCTTGCAGGTCATGGTGATCTTGACCATGCCCGCGCCGGACTGGCCTTCGACTTCGATGCCGCCGAGGCTGTCCTGCATCTTCTTCATGTTGTCCTGCATTTGCTGGGCCTGTTTCATCAGGCCGGCGATGCCGCCTTTCATCATGGTGATTTCTCCAGAAGGGGTTCAGAGGGGTTTGACCGACGCTTCTTCCAGCGTCGCGTCGAAGCGTTCGATCAGTTCACGAACGAAGGGGTCCTGTTCCAGCGCAGCGACGGCCGCCGCGTGGCGTTCGGCTTTTTCGGCCTGGTTGCGCTGGGCCGGGGTTTCGGTGGCGATCTCGCCGACTTCGATGGCGACCCGCAGCGGGCGCCCGAAATGGGCAGTCAGTATATCCTGCAGCTTCTCGGCACCGTTCTTGTTGATCTGCAGCAGGTGGCGATGGGTGGGGGACAGGCGCAGCTTGAACGCGTCGCCGTCGAGCCCGACGAGTTCGCAGTGCTGGGCGAGTTCGCGGTTGAGTCCGCCCACGCCCAGTTCGGCGAGCAGCGCATGCCAGTCGAGGGACGGCGCCAGCGCCGGCGCGGGGGTTTCCGGCGGCACCGGGGCGGCGACCGGCTTCGCTGCCGGCGGTGCTGCAGGCGCCGGCAGCGGCGGCCGCGACGGTGCGAGCTCATGCGCTTCGGGCGGCAGATCTTCCCACGGCGGCACGCTGCTGCCGAAGTCGGGCGCCGCGGTGACCGACTCGACGGGCTTGGCCGGCTCGACGGCTTTGGCAGGCTTGACGGGCGATTCGGCAACGGGTTCCGCTGCCGGCGGCGTCGCGGCCCTGGGCGGCGCGGCAGCCGGCATTACTGCGGGCGCAGGCTGCGGCGGACGGGCGGCCGGTGGCGCAACGGCCGGTGCGGCCGGCAGCGCGCGCGCCTGACCCTGCCCGCCGCCGCCGGCCAGCACGCCCCCGAGGGCGGCCGGCTGTTCGGGACGGAAGGCAAAGAGGCGCAGCAGCGTCATCGAGAAACCGGTGGCTTCGTCGGGCGCCAGCGGCAGTTCGTCGCGGCCGTGGATGGCGATCTGATAGGCGAGCTGCAGGAATTCGGCGTCGAAGGCTGCGGTGTAAGGCGCGAGCCGGGCCGCCTCGAACGCGTCGGCGATCGCCGCCGGCGCCAGTTGCGCCAGCGCAATGCGGTGCAGCAGCGCCGCGAGCGACTGCAGCGCCGACTCGAACGACAGGCTGCGCGCCTCCATGCCATCGACGGCGGCCATCAGGGCCTGCACGTCGTTGCCGCGCAGCGCATCGAGGATGGCATACAGGTGATCGTCGCCGACGGTGCCGAGCATGTCCTGCACGGCTTCTTCCTCGACCTTGCCGGCGCCGTGGGCGATGGCCTGGTCGAGCAGCGACAGCGCATCGCGCATCGAGCCGCTGGCCGCCTTGGCGATGTGGCGCAACGCGCCCGGTTCGAACGGCACCGCCTCGGCGTCGAGCAGGCGCGTGAGATGGCTGACGATGTGGCCCGGCGGCATCTGCTTGAGATTGAACTGCAGGCAGCGCGACAGCACGGTGACCGGAATCTTCTGCGGATCGGTGGTGGCGATGATGAACTTGACGTGCTCGGGCGGCTCTTCGAGCGTCTTCAGCATCGCGTTGAAGGCATGCCCGGTGAGCATGTGCACTTCGTCGATCATGTAGACCTTGTAGCGCCCCTGCACCGGCGCATACACCGCCTGATCGAGGAGCGCCGCCATGTCGTCCACGCCGCGGTTGGAGGCGGCGTCCATTTCGACGTAGTCGGGGAAGCGGTCGGCATCGATGGCCGTGCAGGCGGCACACTGGTTGCACGGTGTCGCGGTGACACCGGTTTCGCAGTTGAGGGCCTTGGCCAGGATGCGCGAGATGGTCGTCTTGCCGACGCCGCGGGTGCCGGTGAAGAGATAGGCGTGGTGCAGGCGGCCGGTCGACAGCGCGTGGGTCAGCGCGCGGACCACGTGCTCCTGCCCGACGAGCGTCTCGAAACTGCGCGGGCGCCACTTGCGGGCAAGGACTTGATAGGCCATGGCTGAATTCTATCAGGCGCCGGCTCCGGGCCGGCTGGCGCGACAGCACCCAAAGAGAAGTACGAAGATACGCGCGAAAAAACACGCAAAAAAAGGGCGCCCGTCGGACGCCCCTTTTGCTGAAATCGGGGTGGCGAGCCTGACCCCCGGCACTTGCAGGGAACGGCTGTGGCTGCTGCCTTCCGGCCCTGACCAGGTTCACCGCGCTGCAATGCGGGGA
>SSSX01000792.1 GCA_015657735.1 Zoogloeaceae bacterium | reverse complement strand
GAGCAGCTGGACCAGCAGCTTGGCCCCGTCCATGTCGCGGCCGAGCGCCTCGCGCAGCGCCATCACGCGGTCGAGCGGATAGCCGTCGCGGGCCACCGGCAGCACCGTCGCCCCGCGCCGCCGGAGCGAATCGGCAAGCTGGTCCCAGTAGCCGGCCATCTTCGGCGTCGGCCCGGCGATCCACACCACCGGCGCCGACGACGACGCCGCCGCCGGCGCGACGGCGGCCGGCGCCTGCGGAGCCAGCTGCAGCACCTTGACCACCGGCGTGCGCAGGTGATCGGCGAGCAGGTTGGCCAGATAGTTGACCTTTTCCCAGTATGGGTTGTGCTCGTCCTGGTCCGGCTCGGGCCAGCCCAGCAGCCGCGGAATCTTGGTGTTGGCCCCGGGCACCCAGAACTGCACCGGCGTCAGTTCCTGCAGGCGCGGGTGGAGCAGCTGGCGCTGGACCGGATATTGCTCGACGATGAACACCGCCTCGAGGTCGCCGCCGGGCGGATTGTTGTCGAGGAAGTTGGCCAGTTCCCGCTGGCACCACTCGGAGTTCTGGTAGCCGGGGGACAGCACCAGCACCAGCGCCCGGCTGTTGCGGACCTTTTCGATCAGCGTCGGCGTGACCTGCGCATTGGCCTGCAGCTCGTAGTCCATCCAGATGTCGGGACGCCGGCCGAGGGCACGGGCGAGCGCCCCGCTCAACCAGTTCTTGAGCGTGGTCACCCAGCCGCATTCGCGCCCGGCCGGGCTTTCGTCGTCCAGGTGGGCATAGCTGATGAAGATGTCGTGCATGGCCATCAGAACCCTGTGCTGTCACTCCACGTGCCCGTCGCGCACCGGCCCGATCGCCGGCGCGCCTCCACTTACTTATAGCGCATTTATCCGTTCCGCGGGTCCGCGCCGACGCCCGGCGTCGCCCCGCCGTGAACGAAAAACCCGCCACGCGGGCGGGTTTCGGGCCGCTGACGGCCGGCCGGGCGGGTGCGGCGATCAGAACGGCATCGCCACCAGCGGCTTGTGACGCATGTGCAGACGCAGGCCGAGGGCGGCGAGGTGCTCGTCCTGGCGGCTCAGGATGGTCTGCGCCAGCGGCAGGAAGACGT
>SSSX01000120.1 GCA_015657735.1 Zoogloeaceae bacterium | reverse complement strand
GCACAGCACGACGAAGAGGATGGCCTGCGCGGCGGGCGAGGCGTGGTAGGGGCCGACCAGCGCCAGCGAGCCCCACGCGGTGCCGCTGACGAGCGCGCCGGCAGTGGACAGGTAGTGGTGCAGCGGGACATCCTCGGGGCGCCGGCGGTGGAGCGGTCGCGTGAGGCTGTGGACCAGGATGCAGGTGAGTGCCAGCGCCGCCCACCAGACGAGTAGCTGCAAGGGCTGGTCGACCTGCGACCACAGGACGGCGACGGCGGCGACCCCGGGTAGCTGGGCGCCGAACTGCAGCCGGCTGGCGGGCGGTGACTGGCGGGCCGTGTCCTCGCCGGTGCGGGAGCGGGGCGACTGCTGGCGGGAGAGGGAGTGGCTGCCAAACTTCATGCGGCGTAGGTCGGAGTCGGATAGGACGGCCGGATCGGGGCAGGGACTTGCCCCGACCGCGGTGCCGGCTGGATTATCGCGGCTGGCGGCGCGGCGTGAAATATGCCGAAAGACATAGATTTTTCACTGGTTTTTAGTAACTTGATGATTTGTATGGAAATGTCAATTTGTGTCGCGGAGATGTTTCGGTGCCGGGCGCGGGCCTGATCGCGCCGCACGCGGTGCCGGTCGGGCGCTTTGCGCCGTCGCCGAGCGGCCCTTTGCATTTCGGCTCGATCGTTGCGGCGGTCGGCAGCTGTCTGTCGGCCCGTCACGGCGGAGGGCGCTGGCTGTTGCGCATCGAGGATGTGGACGCGCCGCGCACGGTGGCGGGGGCGGCGGACGGCATCCTGCGCACGCTGGAGCGGCTGGGCTTTGAATGGGACGGGCCGGTGCTGCGGCAAAGCGGGCGGACCGCGGCCTATCGGGATGCCTTCGAGCGCCTGCGGGCGGGCGGATCGATTTTCGGCTGCGCCTGCACGCGCCGCGAGATGGCCGATTCGGCGCTGGCGCGGGACGGTACGCGGCGTTATCCGGGCACCTGTCGCGACGGCCTGCCGCCCGGCCGCGTGGCGCGGGCCTGGCGCCTGCGGGTGGCGCCGGGCGTGGTGGGCTTTGACGATGGGGTGCAGGGTCGGGTCGAGGAGGACGTGGCGGCCGACGTCGGCGATTTCGTGCTGCTGCGCGCCGACGGCTTGTTCGCCTACCAGCTGGCGGTGGTGGTGGACGATGCGGCGGCGGGCGTCACCGAGGTGGTGCGGGGCGCCGACCTGCTCGATTCGACGGCCCGCCAGATCGTGCTGCAGCGCCTGCTCGGCTACCCGACGCCGGCTTACGCCCACCTGCCGGTGGCCAGCAACGCTGCCGGCGAGAAGCTCTCCAAGCAGACTCTGGCCCGCGCCGTGGATGGCGCCGAGCCGGCCCGGGTGCTGGTCGATGCGCTGGATTTTCTCGGCCAGGGGCCGCCCGCCGGGCTGGCCGACGGCGGAACGACGGCGGTGTGGACGTGGGCGCGGGCGAACTGGTCGATGGCCCGGGTGCCGCGGCGGCGTGCCGTGCCGGCGCCGCGCTACGGCTGAT
>SSSX01000791.1 GCA_015657735.1 Zoogloeaceae bacterium | reverse complement strand
GGCCTTCCTTCTTCATGTCGCTGGCCCGCCTGACGACGACGTCGTCGGAAAGGCGCGGCGAGCCGGCCGGGGCCAGCTGCCAGTAGCCGGCATCGACGGCCAGCCGGGCCCGGGCGCCGAGCGTGCCGCCCTGCCAGCTGAGGCGGCCGTCGCCGGAGAGGGCGATCCACTGGTCGGGCAGTTGCAGGGCGCCGAGGCGGTCGAGGTGGAAGTCGAGGAAGGCGTCGTCTTGGTCGATGCCGCGGTCGACGCGCATTTCGCCCGAAATTTCCAGTCGACCGGGGCGTTCGGTCAGGCGCGTCAGCGCCTTGCCGCCGGCGTTGCGCAGGGCGCGGGGCAGCGGCTGCAGCTGGCTGTCGAAGGCGAGGCGATTGATGTGCAGCCGGTTGTCGCGCAGCGCGATGTCGAGCTGGCCGCCGTCCAGGTCCAGCCCCTGCTCGGCGAAGCGCAGGGCCAGCCGGTCGCCGCGCAGCCAGCCGCTGCTCAGTGGCCGGTCGGGCGTGCCGGCCAGCTGCAGTTCGCCGCTCAGCTGGCCGGCGCTCTGCCAGCCCTCGCCGATCTGCCCGGCCAGCCAGCCGAGGTCGGGTACGTCGCTCTTCAACCGGCCTTGCCAGGGCGCCTGGCGGTCGAGCGACCAGGGGCCGCGCAGGGCGGCGCTCAGCTCGCCGTCGAGCTGGCCGAGGCGCGGGCCGCGGGCGCTCAGGCTGGCCCGCAGCCGCTGGCGGTCGGCGGCGGCCTGCAGCGTCGCCTGCCAGTCGAGCGGCTGGCCGCTCAGGCGGGCCGGGCCGAATTGCCAGGCGTCGGCGGCCAGGCGCAGATCGGCCGGCTCGACCAGGCGGATCAGGTCGCCCTGGCCGCCGGCCAGGCTGGCTTCGTGCAGCTTGCCCTGCCAGGCGGGGGCTTCGGCGTCGAGGCCGCCTTCGGCGAGCAGGGCCAGTTTCTGGCCGTCGGCCAGTTCGCCGCCCAGGGTCAGGCGATGCGCCTGCTGGCTGCCGCTGGCCTGCAGGCGCAGTTGGCGCAGCAATTCCGGTTGATCGGGCGTGCTGATGGTGGCGATGGCCAGTTCGAGGTTGAGCGGGCTGACCGGGTCGCGGGCGGCGTCGGCGGTGAGGGTGAGGCCGCTCAGGCGCAAGGTGCCGGGCAGGCCGAGGCGGGCGGCGCTGAGGCTGCCGTCGAGGCGCGGCTTGTCGCTGCCGCCGGACAGTTGGAAGCGCCCGGCCAGGCCGCCTTCGAGGCCGTAGGGGGCGAGCTGGGGGGCGTCGATGGCCAGGCTCAGGGTGTCGCCCGGGCCGCCGAAGGCGCCGCGCGTATCGAGGCGGTTGGGGCCGCTGGTTAGGTTCAGGTCAGCGCGCGGGATGCGTGGCCAGTCGACGGCGATTTGACCCCGGCCGGCAATCGGCTGGCCGGCCAGCTGGCTGTCGTGCACCGTCAAGCTGGCCTCGACCACGGGGCGCGGGGCAAGCTGGCCGGCGGCCTGGAAGCGGGCGTTGAGGCGCGTCGTGTGGCCCGGATTGAGGCCCGAATTGAGCCCGAATGCCGGCAACTCGGCGAAGCGCGCCGGGTTAAAGCGCTGCAATTCGCCTTCGGCGGCGAAGCGCCGCGGCGCGGCCAGCTCGAGGTGGCCCTTGGCGCTCAGGCTGGCGTCGCCGGCGGCCAGTTGCAGCCGGGCCAGGTCGAGGCGGTGGTCAGCGTGGCTGAGATCGGCGGCCAGGCTGAAGGTCTTGTCCTTGAGGTCGAGCTTGAGGGCCTGGCGGTCGGCGCCCAGGCTGGCCGAGAGCGGGCCGCTCAGCCGGGTCGGGCGGAGGGCAGCGGCGAGGCGGGCGGCGTCGAGGCGACGGGCGGCGAGCTCGAGGCTGAGCGTGCCGTCCTGCCAGCGGCCGTGGCCGCTCAGTTCGCCGCCGCCGGGCAGGCTGGCGTTGAGGTCGGCGAAATCGACCCGCGTACCTTGCCAGTCGACGCTCCCGGCCAGCGTCTCGAGCGGCAGGCGCTGGCGGTCGGCCGGGCCGGGACGGTGGTTGGTCAGGCCGAAGCTGCCGACGATGCCGTCGCCGCTGGGCACGACGTCGGCGCTGATGCTGAGCCGGGCCTGCGGCGCGCCGGGCTGCCAGGTGCTCGGGTCGACGTCCTCGAGCTGGATCCGGGCGCTGGCGAAGGCGGCTGCGGCGAAGGGGGTGACGACGGCCTCGGCCCGGCCGGCGATGCCGTCGGTCGCCTCGGCGCTGAGTTCCAGGCGGGCGAGGGGGCCGGCCGCCTTGAGGGCGACGGCGAGCGGGCGCTGGTCGAGGCGACCGGCGATGGCCAGGCTGGCTTCGAGCGGCAGTGGCGCCATGCCGTCCAGGCTGGCCCGGCCGCTGAGGGCGATGCCGGCGGTGGACAGGCGGAAGTCGTCGAGTGCGTGGCGGCGGCCGTCGCTGAGCAGGCGGCCGGCGACGTCGGTGGCCGTGAAGCCGGTGCCCCAGGAAAATTCGGAAATTTCGATTTTTTTGGTGTCGACCGCCAGCGGCAGCGTCAGCCGGGCCGGTTCGACTGCCGGCTCCGGGCTGGGGGCGGCGGTGATGGCCAGGCGCCCGGCGCGCAGTTCGGCGATTTCCAGCGTGCCGCTGAACAGCAGGCTGGGCGTCCACGCCAGGTGAAGATCGCTGACTTCGACCTGGAGGTCGGCGTCGTTCCAGGCGAGGCGGCCGATGGCCAGCGGGCCGCGCAGGCTGCCGCTGACCTCGGCCAGCTGCAGCCGGCCGCCGCTCAGCCGTTCACCGAGGCCGGCCAGGGCCTGCAGGCCGCCTTGGCTGCCGGTCAGCCAGCCGGCGCCGGCGAGCAGGGCGCCGGCAAGCAGCGTGGCGAGGATGAGTTTGCGGTGCGCCATGGTCAGAAGGGGATCGCCAGCGAGAAGTGGAGGTGCACGTTGCGGTCGCGCTGGCCGTAGGCCAGGTCGACGCCGATCGGCCCGGCCGGGCTGCGCCAGCGGGCGCCCAGGCCGTAGCCGACGGCCAGGCGGACGTCTTCGAGCTGGTCGACGGCGTCGCCGGCATCGACGAAGGCGGCGACGCCCCAGGCCTCGCTCAGCCAGTGCGTGACCTCGGCGCTGAGCACCGCCAGGTAGCGGCCGCCGACCGTCGCTGTGCCCTCCTTGATGCCCAGGCTCTGGTAGGCGTAGCCGCGCACCGAGCCGGCGCCGCCGGTGCGGAACAGGTAGTCCTGCGGGATGCGCTGGCGCGAATCGGCGATGGTGTAGCCGGCTTCGCCGCGCAGGCTCAGGGTGTCCCTGGCGCCGAGTGGGATGTAGTGCTGGAAGCGGCCGTGGAAGCGGGCGAAGTTCTGGTCGGACAACGCCGCCTTGGCGCCGCCGCCGACCTGGACCTGGATCACCGTGCCGCGCCGGGGGTCGAGCAGGTCGTCGACCTGGCGCCAGGTCCACATGGCGTTGGGGACCAGGGCCCGGCTGGTCACCGGGACGGCGCCGTCCGGTTCGCGCCGTTCGTGCTGCCAGTGCAGCGACAGGCGCTGCTCGACGCTGCCGCGCTGCTGCACGGTCTGGGCGCCGAAGGCGTAGCGCGAGGTTTTCAGGCCGGCGATGTCGGTGTTCTCGCCCATCACCCCGACGCTGTGCCGGCGCTGGCGCTCGTCGGGCGGCAGGAAGACGTCGGCGTAGGCAGTCTGCCGCTTTTGCTCGAAGCGCAGGCCGCTGCTTAGATCCCAGGCCTGGTCGAAGAGATTGGGCGTCTGGTAGTTGAACTCGACGCGCGCCCCGGTGTTGGAACTGGCGCCGGCCCCGAAGGACAGGCGGTGGGCCTCGCGTTCGCGGACGCTGACCCGCACCGGCACGACGGCGCTGCC
>SSSX01000790.1 GCA_015657735.1 Zoogloeaceae bacterium | reverse complement strand
CACGGCAATACGTCGGCTGCCTCGATTCCGCTGGCGCTCGATCTGGCCGTCCGTGACGGACGCATCCGGCGCGGGCAGAAAATCCTGCTCGAAGGTGTCGGCGGCGGCTTCACCTGGGGCGCCGCGCTCATCGAGTTCTAATAAAAAAGCAAAACAGTTACTGGAGAATAGAGGACGATGAAGTTCGCTTTTGTTTTTCCTGGTCAGGGTTCGCAGTCCGTCGGGATGATGAACGCCTACGGCGAATCGACGGCGATCCGCGCGACTTTCGCCGAGGCCTCCGATGCGCTGGGCGAGGATCTGTGGCAGATGGTTGCCGATGGTCCGGCCGAGCTGCTGGCGCAAACGGTCAACACCCAGCCGTTGATGCTGACCGCCGGCATCGCGGTGTATCGCGAGTGGATCGCCCGCGGCGGCGCGGTGCCGGCGCTGGTCGCCGGCCACAGTCTCGGCGAGTACTCGGCGCTGGTGGCGGCCGGTGCGCTGGATTTCGGCGACGCGGTCCGGCTCGTCCGTCTGCGCGCCCAGGCGATGCAGGAGGCCGTTCCGCAGGGCGAGGGCGCCATGGCGGCGCTGCTCGGTCTCGATGAGCCCGAGGCCGCCGCGGCGTGCGCCGAAGCGGCGCAGGGCGAAGTGGTTTCCGCCGCCAACCTCAATTCTCCCGGTCAGATCGTCATCGCCGGCGCCCGTGCCGCCGTCGAGCGGGCGATGGCCGTGGCCAAGACCAAGGGCGCCAAGCGGGCCGTGCTGCTGCCGGTCAGCGCACCGTTCCACTGCGCGCTGATGAAACCGGCGGCCGAGCGGCTGCAGCAGCGCCTCGCCGACATCGCGGTCAAGGTGCCGTCGATTGCGGTGCTCAACAACGTCGATGTGGCCGTCGAAACCGATCCGGCCCGCATCAAGGATGCGCTGGTGCGCCAGGCCTATTCGCCGGTGCGCTGGATCGAGACCGTGCAGGACATCGCCCGCCGCGGCGTGACTCACGTCTACGAGTGCGGTCCGGGCAAGGTGCTGGCCGGCATGACCAAGCGCATCGAAGGCAGCCTGCAGGGTGGCGCGATCGCCGATGCGGCCAGCCTCGCAGACATTCTCCAGACGACGGAGGCGGCATGAGCCAGGTATTGCAGGGACAGGTGGCGCTGGTGACCGGCGCCTCGCGGGGCATCGGCCGGGCGATTGCGCTCGAATTGGGGCGCCTCGGTGCCACGGTGGTCGGCACCGCGACGTCGGAAGTCGGCGCGGCGGATATCCAGGCCGGGCTTGAGGCGGCGGGTGTCGCGGGGCGCGGCATGGCCCTCGACGTCACCGACGCGGCGGCCTGCGAAGCGGCGCTCGCCGATATCGAGAAGAGTCTCGGTCCGGTGCTGGTGCTCGTCAATAATGCCGGCATCACCCGCGACAATCTGTCGATGCGGATGAAGGATGCCGAATGGGACGACGTGCTCGACACCAATCTGAAGTCGGTCTTCCGCATGTCGCGGCT
>SSSX01000789.1 GCA_015657735.1 Zoogloeaceae bacterium | reverse complement strand
CGCCTGCACCAGTTCGTGGATCGGCCCGACCGGGCCGGTCCAGCCGGCGTGGCGGGCGGCGTCGGCGTCGGACACCGCGGCGTGGTAGCGGATCGCGGTGCCGAAGCCGGGCAGCGCGGCCAGTTCGGGCTCGCCGCACAGATCGGCCGGGGTGCGCCCGCCGTAGAAAAAATCGACGCGGCGGCCGGCCAGCAGCGGGCTGGCGGCCACCCCGCGGGCCACCGACAGCATCGGCGCGAGGCCCGAGCCGCCGGCGATGCAGACGATGTCGCGCGGGCTGTCGGTGCGCAGATGGGCCATGCCGTAGGGGCCGTCGAGGCCGATCGCGGTGCCGGCGGGAAGGCCGTCGAAGAGTGCGCCGGTGGCGCCGCCGCCGGCCACCCGGCGGATGCGGAAGTGCCATTCGCCGTCCGGGTTGGGCAGGTTGGCCATCGAGTAGGCGCGCTCGCGGTCGAGGCCGGGCAGCGCCAGCAGCGCGTACTGGCCGGGCAGGAAGTCGGCCGCCGCGTCGGCCTGGAACACGAATTCGCGGATGTCGTGGGTCACCGCGCGGCTCGCCACCAGCCGCGCGCTGCGCCGGGCCGGGCGGATCGCCGGGGCGGCGTGCGGGTCGAGGCGCAGGCGGATGCGGGCGTCGCCCGCCGGCCGGCTCTGGCAGGCCAGCACGCGGCCCTTGCGGCGGTCGCGCGCGGAGAGCCCGGGCGCGGCCGGCCACAGGTCGGCGACGTCGCCGTCGAGCACTTCGCAGCGGCAGCAACCGCAGGCGCCCACGCCGCATTCGTAGGGCAGGCCGAGGCCGGCGCGCAGGCCGGCACGCAGCAGGGTGTCGCCGGCGGCGCAGTCGAAGCGGGCTTCGCCGTCGTTCACGTCGATCACGGACATGCGGCCTCCGTTTCGTCGATGGCGGCGTAGATGGCGTCGTCCTTCACTTCGACCCGATAGACGCGCAGCGGGATGGCGCACGGGGCGCCGGCCGGGCGGCCGGTGGCGATCTCGAAGGCGCCCTGGTGGTAGGGGCATTCGACGACGCCGTCGTCGCCGTCGATCTCGCCGTCGCACAGCGAGGCGTCGCCGTGGGTGCAGGTGTCGTCGGTGACGTAGAAGCGGCCGTTCAGGTGGAACACCGCCAGCGGCGGGCGGCCGGCCAGTTCGATGCGCCGGCAGCCGCCGGCCGGTACGTCGCCGGGGGCGCACAGCGGGTGCAGGGTTGCGGGGGCGGTCATGAGATCAGTTCCGTGATGGGCGAGGTGGCCTGTTCGGGGCCGAGGGCGGCGTAACCGCCATCCACCGCCAGGTTGGTGCCGGTGATGAAGCGGGCGCGGTCGGAGGCGAGGAACAGCACCGCGTCGGCCACTTCGGCCGGATCGCCGATGCGGCCGAGCATGTGGAAGGGGCGGGCGACGGCGTCGACCTTGCTGCGGTCGCCGCCCGAGAGCTGGTCGAGGATGCCGGACCACGTCCAGCCGGGCGACACGGCGTTCACCCGGATGCCGTCGGCGGCCAGATCGAGCGCCGCGCTGCGGGTGAGCTGCAGCACCGCGGCCTTGGTGGCGGGGTAAGTCCAGCGGCCGGCCTGGGCCACGCCGGCGCTGGGCGAGCCGAAGTTCACCACCGCGCTGCCGCGGGCCATGTGCGGGCGGCACGCGCGCAGGAACATCGCGGCGCCGAAGACGTTCACCGCAAAGGCTTTTTCCCAGTCGTCGCGCGGCGAGGCGGGGCCCTGATCGGCATACACGGCGGCCACGTTG
>SSSX01000788.1 GCA_015657735.1 Zoogloeaceae bacterium | reverse complement strand
GCTCGAACTGTCGGACAAGCACGGCCTGAAGGGTGAGCGCGGTTCCGGCCTGCTGCGGGCGCTGGTTCTCGACGACGAGCGCGGTCCGGCCATCGTCAAGGCCGCCCTCGAAATGCAGCCGCAGGGCCTGCTGCTGAATTCGCCGCGTCCCAACCTGCTGCGCTTCATGCCGGCCCTCAATGTCAGCGAGTCCGAAATCGACCAGATGGCCGAGGCGCTGGATGTGCTGCTGAAAAAGTAAGCGCAGCGCAGGCCGAAAAAATGGCGCCGTGTGTGGCGCCATTTTTTTGCTATGTCCCCGTTATCTCTGGAAACGCGCTCAATCGGTGCTGCGCTGTGGGGGCGAACTTGTTCGCCCGCCGGGGAAGAACCAGGGACCGACCTGATTTGGCCGGCGCTTGGGCGAATGAATTCGCCCCTACAGCCGATGCGTATGAAGATGGGAGTCTCACGGAAAACGGTATCCAAACGGCTGACCGCTACACGATCGCCGGCGCCGTCAGGCCAGCCGGACCATGATGGCGTCGTCCTCGACGACGACTTCATAGTGCGGGCAGTCGTGGGTGCGGATCGGCGCCGACAGCCGGCCGGCCTTCTGCAGGAAGGGCAGCATCTCGGCCGGGGCTTTGTCGATGCCCGGCGGTGGCAGCACCACCGCATCGCCAACTTTCTTGCCGGTCGTTACGTCGAAACGTGCCGAATGAAAGGGGCAGGTGACAGTTGTGCCGGCGAGAACGCCGGCGGCCAGCGAGGCGTTCATGTGCCCGCAGCGGTTGCCCATCGCGTGCACCACGCCGTCGACGTTGGCCAGGAGGATTTCGGCGTCGCCAACGGTGACGGCGAGCAATGCGCCGACGGGCAGTTCGGACAACTTGGCGACGTTTATCAGCTTGGACATGTAATGTCTCCTCGTGCAGTTGGGGTTGCCGGTGTGCCGTGGCGGCACCGGATGGGACGCTGGGTCATGTTCCGCGGGTGCTGGTGATGACCGCGCCCTCGCGCATGGCCTTGGTGACCGGCGTTCTGGCGGCCACGTCGAGCAGACGCTGCCATTGCGCGTCGTCCAGCGTGCCGCTGGCCCACAGCTCGCGATGGACATGCAGTTTGTCGTCGGCGTCCCGCGACAGGGTCAGCCGGGCGCGCAGCTCGCCCAGTTCCCAGCCCTTCTTCCGGGCGTACATGCGCAGCGTGATCGCCGTGCAGGCGGCGAGTGAGGCCAAATAGAGATCGAAGGGCGCCGGCCCCGCATCCTGCCCGCCGAGCGGGCGAGGTTCGTCGGCCGTCAGCAGATGACCGCCGACCTCAATGCGGTGGGCGTAGTCGGTGCCGGTGGAAACGATCGTGGCGGTGCTGCGCATAACTATCCCCTCAGTGAAACAGCCAGCGCGCAACGAGGCGCGTGTATCTGGGCATGATGACGTAGACCATCAGATAGACCACGACCAGGACCACGATCAAGCCCTGGACCGGCGGCCATTGGCGCAGCGGCTCCAGTGTCAGCAGCGGCGCCAGCAACCACGGCACGATCTGCGTCAACGGGAAGATGGCCGACAGCGTGACGAGGAACTGCTTGAACGGCCTGGCGCGCAGCGGCGCGACATTGGGCGGCGTGAACCAGTATTCCAGCCCGGTTTCGACCTCCGATTCCTGGACCGAAGTGAGCCACGGTTGCGCGCGTTCCATGAAGCTGAGGCGCGTCGTCGAATCGATCCACCCCATCAGGTGCTCGTGGCTGTCGAAGCGCAGCAGCATGGTGTAGGGCGTTCCGGCGCCGTGCGGACGGATGATGGATACCCCCATGTGGCCCGGAAACCCGCGTCCGGCCTTGGCGATGTCCTTCAGCCAGGCTTCGTAAGCGGGCACCGCATCGGCACGGACGTGGTGCTGGATCAGGAGGGTGACGGAATGTTCCATGTCGGTTTCGTTCGAGTGCGGCGCTGATGCGCATTCCGCTGGTTGGCAGCGCGTGGCGTCGGGCGGGCCCCGGTCGCCCGGGGCCGTGCCGGCCTTACTTGCTGCTCTGGACGGTGGTGTAGCTGTTGATCAGGTTGCGGTAGTCGGGGATGTGGTTGGCGAACAGCGTTCCCAGGCCTTCCACGTCGTTGCGCCAGTCGCGATGCAGTTCGCAGGCAAGGCCGAACCAGGTCATCAGTTGGGCGCCGGCAGCCGACATGCGATTCCAGGCCGAATGGCGGGTCAGCTCGTTGAAGGTGCCGGACGCATCGGTGACGACGAACACCTCGAAGCCTTCTTCGAGCGCCGACAAGGTCGGGAAGGCGACGCACACCTCGGTGACGATGCCGGCGACGATCAGCTGCTTCTTGCCGGTGGCCTTGACCGCCTTGACGAAGTCCTCGTTGTCCCAGGCGTTGATCTGGCCGGGCCGGGCGATGTAGGGCGCATCCGGGAAGGTTTCCTTCAGCTCGGTCATCAGCGGGCCGTTCGGGCCGTTCTCGAAGCTGGTGGTCAGGATGGTCGGCAGCTTGAAGTATTTGGCCAGGTCGGCCAGTGCCAGCACGTTGTTGCGGAACTTGTCGGGGTCGATGTCGCGGACCAGCGACGACAACCCCGCCTGGTGGTCGACCAGCAGTACGGCGGCGTTGTTCTTGTCGAGTTTGACGTAGGGCTTGCTCATGGTGATTCTCCTTCTCCGTGGGATTAACGCTGGGAATCCAGCATTTCGTTTTTCTTCACGACTTCCTGCGCCTTGCCGTAACTCTCGATCAGCAACTGGTAGGCGGGGAAAATCTTGGTGTAGATGGCGGCCCACTCCATCGCGTCTTCGCGGTTCCAGCTGCCCTGCAGCTCGGAGGCGACGGCGGCGGTGTCCATCGGCACCACGCCGGCCTGCACGACCCGCGCCAGGGTGATTTCCTGAGCCATCTTGGAATAGGTGCCCGAGGCATCGACGACGGCGAAAACCTGATAGCCCGCATTGACCGCGCTGATCGACGGAAACGCCATGCACACGCTGGTGATGGTGCCGGCGATGATCAGCTGCTTCTTGCCGGTGGCTTTGACGGCGGCGACGAAATCCGGGTTGTCCCAGGCGTTGATCTCGCCCTTGCGCGCCACATACTGCGCATGCGGGGCGTTGTCGTGGATTTCCGGAATCAGCGGCCCGTTCGGGCCTTGCGGCACGGAAGCCGTGGTGATCACCGGAATCCTCGCCAGGCTGGCCATCCTGGCGAGCGCGGCGGCGCGCAGGCGCAGTTCCGGCATCGGCATGTCGCCGACGGTCTGGAACAGGCCGCTCTGATGGTCGATCAGCAGCATCGCGACATCGTTGGGGTTGATGACGGGCCGGGCGGTGCCGAAATTCGCGGGAAGACTCATGGTTTTTTCCTTGGAAGGTGGGCGGAAAGTTCAGTGGCCGATTTGCCCAAAATGACCGCTGTTGAAATCGTTGATGGCCTGGATGATCTCTTCGCGGGTGTTCATCACGAAGGGGCCGTGGCCGACGATGGGCTCATTGAGCGGTTCGCCGCTGAGCAGCAGCAGCGTGGCGTCTTCGGCGACGTCGAATTCCAGCCGGCTGCCGGCGCGCTCCATCACCGCCAGCTCGGCGGTGCGTACCGTGTGACGCTCGCCGAGGCGAATGGCGCCCTTGAGTACGAACAGCGCGGTGGTGTGCCCGGCCGGCAGATCGAAGGCCACGCGATGCCCGGCCTTCAGGCGCAGATCCCAGACGTTCATCGGCGTGAAGGTGCGCGCCGGGCCGTCGTTGCCGGCGTAGTGGCCGGCGATGATGCGGGCGCGGCCGGCCTCGTCCGGCAAGGCCACGTCGGGAATCTGCCCGGCGGTGATGCCCTGGTAGCCGGGCGCCGCCATCTTGTCCCGCGCCGGCAGGTTGACCCACAGCTGGATCATCTCGAAGG
>SSSX01000787.1 GCA_015657735.1 Zoogloeaceae bacterium | reverse complement strand
GATCGACACCGCAATCGCGATCGACGCCCACTTGCGCTGCGTGAAGCGATCCAGGAAAACCCAGAACGGATGCTTCCGGTGTCCCACATCGGCCTCGTCGCCGATCTCGCCCTTCAAGCTGCGCTGGGCCGCGACGGCACTCACGCCGGTATACGACAGGAGGATCGGCAGCAGCACCAGATTGGTGAAGATCAGCGCCGCGACACCCATGCTGGCGGTGATGGCGAGATCCTTGATCACCGGGATGTCGATCACCATCAGAACGGCAAATCCGACCGCGTCGGCGAGCAGTGCGGTGAGGCCGGCCAGGAACAGGCGGCGGAAGGTGTACCGGGCCGCCACCAGCGCATGCGTGCCGCGCCCGATATCCTGCATGATGCCGTTCATCTTCTGGGCGCCGTGGCTCATGCCGATCGCGAACACCAGGAAGGGGACGAGGATCGAGTACGGATCGAGTTCATAGCCCAGCGTCGGCAGCATGCCGAGCAGCCACACCACCGCCACCAGCGAACACAGGACCACCAGCAGGGTGCTGCGCAGACAGCGGGTGTACCAGTAGAGCACCGCGGTACAGATGGCGATCGCCATCGCGAAGAAGAGCAGCACCTGCCGCAGGCTGTCGATCAGATCGCCGACGAGTTTGGAAAAGCCGGTGATGTGCAGGTGTACGCCTTCGGCTTCGTACTTGGTCCGCAGCGCTTCCAGCTGGCTCGAGAAGGCGTGGTAGTCGAGGCGCTGCCCGTCGACCACATCGTTGAGCGGCAGGAAGACGATGGTCGACTGGTAATTGGCGGCAACGAGCTGGCCGATTTCGCCGGAACGCTCGACGTTTTCGCGCACCTGCGCCAGGCTTTTCGCGCTGCCGTCGTAGTCGTCGGGTATCACCGGGCCGCCGTCGAGCCCCTCCTCGGTGACCCCCACCCAGCGCGTCGCCGGCGTCCACAGCGATTTCATGTACGGGCGATCCACGCCCGGCAGCAGGAACAGTTCGTCGTTCAGCTGGCGCAGGGTTTCCAGATAGCGGGCATCGAAAACGGAATCTCCGGTCGCTTCGACGGCGATCCGCACGCTGTTGCCCATGCCGGCCAGCTCCTTGCGGTTCTCGAAATAGTTGAGGATGTAGGGATGCTGGACCGGCAGCATCTTGTCGAAGCTGGCGTTGAGCCGCAGGCCGAAAGCCTGGACGCCCAGAATGACGGTCAGCAGCGCACAGACCAGCACCACCACCAGCCGGTTGTTGAAGAACGCACGCTCGGCGAGCGAGCCCGAACGGCGGTCGAAATCCTTGAAATCCCGGATCACGGGGTGTTCGGCCAGGGAAGTATCGACACTCATGGCTTGCTCTCCACGGAAACCTGGGCCAGCGCGGCATGGCGGATGCCCCGCGCCCCGGCCACGACAACTTGTCCATCGGACACCTCGGCCACTGCCGCCAGCGGGGTGCGCCCTCTTTCGCCGCCGGCAACGAAGCGCCGGCCACCGTCCTTGCTGACATGCACACCGCCACCGTCATCGACCAGCACGATGTCGCCGCTCGCCAGCCGGCGACCGGCGGTCAGCGTGTTGGCCGTCGCCAGCGTGCTCTTGTGCCAGCTCTGCCCCTGATCGGCCGACCAGTAGGCGTTGCCGCGCATGCCGAAGGCGAGCAACTGCCCGGCGCTCGCCAGGCCACCGAAATACGTCCCCTGATACGGTGTTTTGAGCGCCCGGAAGGTGCCGCCGCGGTCGTCCGAAACGAACACCGCGCCCTGTTCCCCGAACAGGTAGAACGTCGCGCCGTCCTGCACGATCGCGTAGAGATGCAGGCCCTTCGGGTTGTCGATGCGCCGCGCCAGCGACTGCCAGCTCGCTCCGCCATCCTGCGTTGCCAGCAGCAGGCCGTAAGCGCCGACCACCATGCCGTGCGCGGCATCGCTGAAATGCACGCCGAGGAAAGGTTTGTCGGGACCATCGGCTACCAGGCGTTCGGCGTTTTTGAGCAGGCTGTCGGTGGCCCCCGGCAGCTTCGCGTCGGCGAGCAGAAGCTGCGCCGCCGCCTTTCCGTCGAGCAGCTTGTGCCAGCTTTGCCCGCCGTCCTGCGTGCCGAGCACCACGCCGCTGTGCCCCACCGCCCAGCCGTGCTTGGCGTCGGCGAAGGTCAGCGCCGTCAGCGTCACGGTGACCGGCACCCTGGCCTGCTGCCACGCCCGACCCTGATCATCGGACCACACAATCAGGCCCCGCTCGCCGGCCGCCAGCAGACGCTGGCCGGCGATCTGCACGTCCAGCAGCGCCGCATTGGCGAGGCGCGGCCCGGACAACATCAGCGCCGGCCGCTCCAGCACATCCTGCTCCGCTTGCGCGGCACCACTTGCCAGGGCCAATCCCAGGGCGAACGCCACCCGCGACAGGCCTGACCGCTTGTCGATTCTCATGATTCGATACTCTCGTGCGTGGGCCGGCACGCAGGCGCCTGCCGGCCCTTCGTTAAGACCGTGGTCCGTGTGCCTCAGCGAACGCCCGCGCCGGCGAGCGCATCCGGCGTGAAGTAGGAATCCGGCCGGCGGTCCACCACCTTGTACGGTGACTTCAGGTCGTTGAAGACCAGGCTCGTCATCCACGTTCCGGCCTGCAGATTGAAGACCGTGAAGGTCATCGACACCTGCGCCGGCACATCCGGGGCGGCGAACGGCACCGCATGCTGGGTGCGCCACAGCTTGCCCTGCGCGTCGTAGCCATCGACCAGCAGCACCGACCAGCTGTCTTCATCCACGTAAAAGCGCTTCTTCGGCACGGCATGGCGCTTGCCCGGCGCCAGATCGGCCTCGACCACCCACACGCGATGCAGCTCCCAGCGCAGCTTGTCGGGGTTCAGGTGATGCTTGCTCCACGCTTCTTCGGTCTTCGCATTGACGAAGCGGTTGTTGTTGTACGGCACATAGACTTCCTTCTTGCCGACCAGCTTCCAGTTGTAGCGCTCCAGCGAGCCCAGGAACATGAACACTTCGTCGAAATAGTTCTGGCCCGACGACACGAAATCCGGCCCGTCGAAGGCGATCGTCGGCGCCCGGCGCACGCGGCGCTG
>SSSX01000786.1 GCA_015657735.1 Zoogloeaceae bacterium | reverse complement strand
CGCGCGCTCGCCGAGGAACGGGGCGGTGAGCTCCTCACCGGTGACGAACTCCTCGGCCAGCACCAGCGAATCGTATTTGGCGGCCAGCTCCCAGGCCGCCTTCAGCTGGCCGGCCGCGGTCACCTTGGTGGCGCCCATGCTCGAGCCTTCATGCACCGGCTTGACGAAGATCGGCAGGCCGAGGTCGGCCACCACCGCCTCCCAGTCGGTCTCGGCGTCGAGGATCGCGAAGCGCGGCGTCGGCAGGCCGGAAGCCAGCCACACCAGCTTGGTGCGCCACTTGTCCATGGCGATGGCCGACGCCATCACGCCGCTGCCGGTGTAGGGAATGCCCATCAGTTCGAGCGCGCCCTGCACCGTGCCGTCCTCGCCGCCGCGGCCGTGCAGCGCGATGAAGGCGCGGTCGAAGCCCTCTTCCTTCAGGATGTGCAGATCCCGCTCGGCGGGATCGAAGGCATGGGCATCGACGCCCGCCGCCTGCAGGGCCGCCAGCACGGCGCCGCCCGACATCAGGGAAATCTCCCGCTCGGCGGACGTGCCGCCGAGCAGCACCGCCACCTTTCCGAACTTGCCGCTCACCTCAGTTGCCACCTTGAACCTCGCCACTCACCAACTTGCCCGGCACACTGCCGATGCTTCCGGCGCCCATGGTGATCACCACGTCGCCATCCTGCGCCGCGGACAGCACCGCCCCCGGCATGTCCTCGATGTTCTCGACGAACACCGGTTCGATCTTGCCCACCACACGCAGCGCCCGCGCCAGCGAACGGCCGTCGGCAGCGACGATCGGCGCCTCGCCGGCGGCGTACACCTCGCCCAGCAGCAGCGCATCGACGGTGGACAGCACCTTGACGAAATCCTCGAAGCAATCCCGCGTGCGCGTGTAGCGATGCGGCTGGAAGGCCAGCACCAGACGCTTGTCGGGGAAGGCCCCGCGGGCCGCCGCGATGGTCGCCGCCATCTCGACCGGATGATGGCCGTAGTCGTCGATGACGGTGGCGGTGCCGCCAGCCGGCAGCGCCACCTCGCCGTAACGCTGGAAACGCCGGCCGACGCCCTTGAACTCGGCCAGCGCCTTGACGATGGCCTCATCGGCAACGCCGACCTCGGTGGCCACCGCGATGGCCGCCAGCGCATTGAGCACGTTGTGGCGGCCCGGCAGGTTGAGCACCACCGCCAGCCGGCTGGTGCTGCCATTGACGCGCACCACGTCGAAAACCATCCGGCCTTCCTCGGCCCGGATGTTCTCGGCGCGCACGTTGGCCGATTCGGAGAAGCCGTAGCGGACGATCTGCTTGGACACCAGCGGCATGATCGAGCGCACGTGCTTGTCGTCGTCGCACACCACGGCAACGCCATAGAAAGGCAGGTGCTG
Organism: Zoogloeaceae bacterium; assembly: GCA_015657735.1. Classification (GTDB taxonomy): domain Bacteria; phylum Pseudomonadota; class Gammaproteobacteria; order Burkholderiales; family Rhodocyclaceae; genus Zoogloea. Next base: position 2,053 of record SSSX01000786.1, on the reverse strand, counting down.
CAGGAAATCGACGAAGGACTGCTTGAGCTTCGCGAAATCGTGACCGTAGGTTTCCATGTGATCGGCGTCGATGTTGGTGACGACCGAGATGACCGGGGTCAGCAGCAGGAACGAGGCGTCGGATTCGTCGGCCTCGGCGACCAGGAAATCGCCCTTGCCGAGCCGCGCGTTGGCGCCGGCGGCATTGAGCTTGCCGCCGATCACGAAGGTCGGGTCGAGCCCGCCTTCGGCGAGGATGCTGGCGACCAGCGAGGTGGTGGTGGTCTTGCCGTGGGTGCCGGCGATGGCGATGCCCTGCTTGAGGCGCATCAGTTCGGCCAGCATCTGGGCGCGCGGCACTACCGGGATGTGGCGGGCGCGGGCGGCGATGACTTCGGGGTTGTCGCCCTTGACGGCGGTGGAGGTGACCACCGCGTCGGCATCAGCCACGTTCTCGGTGGCGTGACCCTGGATCACGCGGGCGCCGAGCGCCTTGAGGCGGCGCGTGGCGGCGTTGTCGCCCAGGTCGGACCCGCTGACCTTGTAGCCCAGATTGACCAGCACCTCGGCGATGCCGCTCATGCCGGCGCCGCCGATGCCGACGAAGTGGATGCTCTTGACCTTGTGTTTCACGTTGTTTCCTTTATGCGGCGAGGCCGGCGCAGACGTCGGCGACACGCGCCGTGGCGTCGGGCTTGGCACAGCCGCGGGCCTTGGTGGCCATGGCCAGCAGGCGCTCGCGGTTCATTTCCTGCAGCAGCGTCGCGATCCGCTGCGGCGTGAGTTCGGTTTGCGGCAGCAGCACCGCCGCGCCGGCATCGGCGAGGAAGCGCGCATTGCCGGTCTGGTGGTCGTCCACCGCGTGGGGAAAGGGCACCAGCACGCTGGCGACGCCCGCGGCGGCGAGTTCGGCGACGGTCAGCGCGCCGGCGCGGCAGATCACCAGATCGGCGTCGGCGTAGCGCTTCGCCATGTCGTCGATGAAGGGCAGCAACTCGCCTTCGACGCCGGCGGCCTGGTAGCCGGCGCGCAGCGCGTCGATCTGCTTGAGGCCGGCCTGGTGGGTGACCTGCGGGCGCTCGGCCGGGGCCAGCAGCGCCAGCGCCTTCGGCAGCGCCTCGTTGAGCGCCGCGGCGCCCAGGCTGCCGCCGACGACCAGCACCCGCAGCGGGCCGCTGCGGCCGGCGAAACGCTCGGCCGGCCGGGCCACCGCGGCGATGTCGGCGCGCACCGGGTTGCCGGCCCATTCGCCCTTTGCCAGTACGTTCGGAAAGCCGGTGACGACCTTGTCGGCGATGCCGGCCAGCACCCGGTTGGCGAGACCGGCGACGGAATTCTGTTCATGCACGACGACCGGCCGGCCGAGCAGCACCGCCATCATGCCGCCGGGGAAGGTCACGTAGCCGCCCATGCCGAGCACCACGTCGGGCTTGACCCGGCGGATCTGGCCGAGGGCCTGGGCGAAGCCGCGCAGCAGGTTGACCGGCAGCAGCAGCTTGCGCAGCAGGCCCTTGCCGCGCAGCGCGGTGAAGCGCACCCACGCGACGTCGTAGCCGCTGGCCGGCACGATGCGCGCTTCCATCCCGTCCGGGTTGCCCATCCACACCACCTTCCAGCCGCGATCGCGCAGCGCATCGGCGACCGCCAGGCCGGGGTAGATGTGGCCGCCGGTGCCGCCGGCCATGACCATCAGGGTCGGCATCAGGCGTTGCCTCCGCGCATGATCTGGCGGTTCTCCCAGTCGATCCGCAGCAGGATCGCCAGCGCCACGCAGTTGGCGAGGATGCCCGAACCGCCGAAGCTCATCAGCGGCAGCGTCAGGCCCTTGGTCGGCAGCAGGCCCATATTGACGCCCATGTTGATGAAGGACTGCACGCCCATCCAGATGCCAATGCCCTGGGCGACCAGCGCCGCGTAGGTGCGCTCCAGAGTCACGGCCTGCTTGCCGATGGCGAAGGCGCGCTGGATCAGGATCGCGAACAGCACGACGACGGTGATCACGCCGGCAAAACCGAGCTCCTCGGCGATCACCGCGAGCAGGAAATCGGTGTGGGCTTCGGGCAGGTAGAACAGT
>SSSX01000785.1 GCA_015657735.1 Zoogloeaceae bacterium | reverse complement strand
GTGGCGCCGCCCGCCGGTCAGTCGGTGGGCGGCAGCGCGCAATGGACGGCGACCGCATTGCGCAGCCACTGGTTCGCCGGATCGCGGTGGAAGCGGGCGTGCCAGTACTGGTCGATCGACAGGCGCGGCAGCGGAACCGGATGCCGCGAGTAGGCGAGGGCCAGCGGATGGATGTCGGGATGGATCAGCGCCGCCGGCACCGTGGCAATCAGATCGGTGGCGGCGAGCAGGTGTTCGAGGCTGGCGTAGTTGGGAATCCGCAGCTTGACCGTGCGCCGGATGCCCTGCTTTTCGATCAGTTCATCGACCTGCGCATGCCCCGTGCCGACGGCCGACACGACGGCGTGCCCGGCTGCGCTGAAGTCGTCGAGGGTCATCGGTCTGCCGGCCAGCGGATGTTCGGGCCGGAAGACGCAGACATAGCCCTGCTTGTAGACCTGGCGGCGAAAGAAGCCGCCCTCCAGACCGTCGATGAGGCCCACCGCCAGATCGATGCGGCCGGCTTCCATGTCGTTCTTCAGGCTGTCGTGGTTGCCGCGCACCACCGAAATCGACACGCCGGGCGCTTCCTTGGCGAGGAAACGCATCAGGCGCGGCAGCAGGTAGATCTCGCCGATGTCGGACATCCGGAGCGTGAATTCCCGCGTGCTGGTGGCGGGATCGAAGGTGAGGCCGCTGCTGATCGCGTTGTCGAGCGTGGCGAGTGCGAAGGCGACCGGTTCCGCCAGGTGCCGGGCGTATGCGGTGGGCTCCATCCCGGTCGAGGTGCGGTAGAACAGCTCGTCGCCAAGGAGCCCGCGCAGCCGCTTGAGGGAGCGGCTGATGGCCGGCTGGGTGACGCCCAGCGCGTCGGCGACGCCCGACACCTTTTTCTCCTTGAGCATCAGGTCGAAGACGCGCAGCAGATTGAGATCGAATTCCTTCAGGTTCATGGGCTTTTCTCCACCGGGGCAGGTGCGCGCGGGTTTTTCGCTGCCACCACTATAACTCCATGTTATGAACTCTATGGCATCCAGTGCATTGAGTAATAAAGACCGCCCCTCTAATCTTCGTTCCGTCGGCGCTGCCAACACAGCCGACCCGATTACAACCAGACACATCCCTGCACGCGCCGCGCCAGCGTCTCCGGACGGGCGCCCGGACGCGGCAGACCACCCCACAGGAAGGAACTCAAATGACTCACAAGGACTGGAAGATCGCCGTTGTCGGTGCCGGCATCGGCGGACTCACGCTGGCGCTCGCGCTGCGCCAACGCGGCATCGAGGTCGACCTCTACGAACAGACGGCCGAGTTGCGGGAAGTCGGCGCCGCCGTGGCCCTGTCGGCCAACGCCACCCGTTTCTACGACCGGATCGGCCTGCGCGCGAAGTTCGACGAGGTGTGCTTCCCGATCTCGACGCTGATCTACCGCGATGGCCGCGACGGTCGCGTGATCGGCAAGCACAGCGGCGAGCCGAGCTACGAGCGGCAGTTCGGCGCCTGCTACTGGGGCATTCACCGTGCCGACCTGCAGGTGATCCTGTCGCAGGCGGTGGGCATGGAGCGCATCCACCTGGGCAAGCGCCTCAGCGATCTGAAGGACAGCGGCAGCGAGGTGGTGCTGAGTTTCGAGGACGGCAGCTCGGCCAGCGCCGATCTGGTGATCGGCGCCGACGGCGCGCGCTCCCTGGTGCGGCGCTGGATGCTCGGCTACGACGACGCGCTGTATTCCGGCTGCTCGGGTTTCCGCGGCATCGTGCCGCCGGAGATGCTCGACCTGCTGCCCGACCCCGACGCCATCCAGTTCTGGATCGGGCCCGGCGCGCATCTGCTGCACTACCCGATCGGCAAGGGCGACCACAACTTCCTGCTCGTCGAGCGCAGCCCGTCGCCGTGGCCGGTGCGCGAATGGGTGACCGGCGCCGAGCAGGGCGAGCAACTCGAGCGCTTCGCCGACTGGCATCCGGCGGTGGTTCAGATGATCTCCGCCGTCCCGACCAGCAACCGCTGGGCGCTGTTTCACCGGCCGCCGCTCGGGCGCTGGACGCGCGGCCGCGTGACCCTGCTCGGCGACGCCGCCCACGCGCTGGTGCCGCACCACGGCCAGGGCGCCAACCAGTCCATCGAGGACGCGGTGGTCCTGGCCGCCAGCCTCGCCGACAAAGGCCCCGGCGGCTTTGCCGAGGCGCTCGAGCACTACGAGCGGCTGCGTCGCGGCCGCACCCGCAAGGTCCAGTTCGCATCGATCTCGACGGCCGACGTGCTGCACCTGCCGGACGGCGCCGCCGCCGAGCAGCGCAACGCGCGGCTGGCGAAGCGCGAGGAAGTCATGCACAACCTGGGCTGGATCCACGACTTCGACCCCGCCACCGACACGCCGAGCGAACGCCAGGGCGGCACCTGGCTGTGAGCACGGCCCGGCGCCGGGCACGGCCCCGGCCCCGGCCAGGGCTCCTCGCGGGCGCGCGGCGCGGCGCGCTCCTGCGCAGCTGAAAACTGCGCCGCCTCCCGGCTGCCGGCATCGAAGCCGCCTCATCCCCGCTACCTCACCGGTTCTCCCGGCGACGCCCGTCGCCGGCGGGCCGGCGCGTCCCGCGAACCGACCCCACAGACAAGAGGCTAAAAAATGCGTCAATTGAACGTACATAAAATCGCCGACGAAGCGACATTCAACGCTTTCCATGCGCGCGTGCTGGCGTGGTGCGCGCTGATCATCGTTTTCGACGGCTACGACCTGGCCGTGGTCGGCATCGCGATGCCCGCCATCATGAAGGAGATGGGCGTCGACGCCACCCAGGCCGGGTTGATGGCCGGCTCGGCGCTGTTCGGCATGACCTTCGGCGCGATCTTTCTCGGCACGCTGTCCGACCGCATCGGCCGGCGCCGGGTGATATCGATCTGCATCCTCCTTTTCAGCGTGTTCACCGCCGCCGCCGGGCTCGCCACGGACCCGCTGACCTTCAGCGCGCTGCGCTTTCTGGCCGGCCTCGGCATCGGCGGCGTGATGCCGAACGTCGTCGCCGAGATGACCGAATACGCGCCGCGGCGCATGCGCGCCACGCTGGTGACGCTGATGTTCAGCGGCTACTCGGTGGGCGGCATGCTGGCGGCCCTGCTCGGCAAGACGATGATGGACAGCTTCGGCTGGCAATCGGTGTTCTACGCGGCGCTGGCGCCGGTGGTCCTGGTGCCGTTGATCCTCAGGTGGCTGCCGGAATCGATGCCTTTCCTGCTGCGGGCCGGACGCCTCGACGAACTGAAGGCCGTCGTCGCGCGCCTCGAGCCGACCCTGCATCCCGCGGCGGCCGACCGCTTCGTCCTGCCCGACGAGGACCGTTCGGACAAGGCGCCGGTGCGCCATCTGTTCGCCGACGGCCGCGGCTTCAGCACCGTGATGCTGTGGGTGGCCTTTTTCATGTGCCTGTTCATGATCTACGCGCTGAGCACCTGGCTGACCAAGCTGATGGCCGGCGCCGGCTACAGCCTGGGTTCGGCCCTGACTTTCGTGCTGGTGCTCAATCTGGGCGCGATCGCCGGCGCCGTCGGCGGGGGCTGGCTGGCCGACCGCTTCAGGATCAAGCATGTGCTGATCGGCATGTATCTGCTCGCCGCGGTATCGATCACGCTGCTCGGCCAGGGCCTGCCGACCGGCTTGCTGTTCGTCGCGGTTGGCCTGGCCGGCGCCAGCACGATCGGCACGCAGATCGTCACCAACGCCTTCACCGGACAGTTCTACCCGATGTCGGTCCGGTCGACCGGCCTGGGCTGGGCGCTCGGCATCGGCCGCGTCGGCGCGATCATCGCGCCGGTCCTGATCGGGGTTCTGGTCGGCATGGCGCTGCCGCTCTCAATGAACTTCATCGTGATCGGCGTGCCGGCAGTGCTCGCCGCGATGGCCATTGCGCTGGTCGATGGGAGGCTTTCCGCTGCCGGCGATCATCGCGGATAGCGGCGGGGCGGCGGTTTGCGTCGGCGGCGGACTCGGACTAGGCTATCCGGACGAAAAAAACCGATCCGGATCGAATAACCAGGGAGCGCAGCATGTCCGACCGCGAAGAACTCTACAAGGCCGTCATCGGCCCCCGAAACCAGGATTACTACCTGCGCCACTTCCGGCAGTTCGACGCCGCCGGCAAGGCGGGGATCACCTGGAACCTGCCGGCGGCACTGCTCACTTTTTTCTGGTGCATCTACCGGCGGATGTGGCTGGTGGCTTTCGGCTACATCCTCGCCTCCAACGTGCTCGCCGTGGTTCTCGGCGCGATTGTCGGCGAGGCGGCCAGTCTGCTCCTGCTCGTCGCCCAGATGGCGCTGCCG
>SSSX01000784.1 GCA_015657735.1 Zoogloeaceae bacterium | reverse complement strand
GTTGTCCATGATCAGGCGCATCAGCTCCGGCCCGCCGACGCCGAAGTGGCCGCCGACGATGCGCTTGAGCAGGCCCTCGCGGGCGAAGTGGTGGACGCCGCGGTCCTTGCCGTTGCCGACGCCGGTGGCGTGGTAAAGGGTCAGGTCGCGGGGGTGGCCGGTGGCCTCGAAGGATTCGCGGATCGCCAGCACCGCTTCCTCGGCAAAGCCGGCCAAGCCCATGCCGGTGCAGTAGACGGTGGAACCGTTGTTCACCAGGTGGCCGACGTCGCTCGGCGCAATCAGTCTCGCCATCGTCGCCTCCGCCTACTTGGCCGCCAGACGGACTGCGCCGTCGAGGCGGATCACTTCGCCGTTGAGCATCACGTTGTCGACGATGGCGCACACCAGCGACGCGAACTCGGCGGGGCGGCCGAGGCGTGGCGGGAACGGCGTCGCCTTGCCCAGCGAATCCTGCACGTCCTGCGGCAGCGCTTCCATCATCGGAGTCAGGAACAGCCCCGGCGCGATGGTGTTGACGCGGATGCCGACGCGGGCCAGTTCGCGGGCGATGGGCAGCGTCATGCCGACCACGCCGGCCTTCGAGGCGGCGTAGGCGGCCTGGCCGACCTGGCCTTCGAAGGCGGCGACGGAGGCGGTATTGACGATCACGCCGCGCTCGCCGTCGGCGTTCGGGGTGCCGGCGGCCATCGCCGCGGCGGCCAGCCGGACCATGTTGAAGGCGCCGACCAGATTGATCTGCACGGTGCGCGTGAAGGCGTCGAGCGAATGCGGGCCCTCCTTGCCGAGCACCTTGGCGGCCGGGCCGACGCCGGCGCAGTTGATCAGCCCCTGCAGCCCGCCGAAGCGGCCGACGGCCAGCTCGACCGCCGCGCCGGCGTCGGCCTCGCGGGTGATGTCGGTCTTGCAGAACGCGACGCGCGCGCCGAGTTCGGCGGCCAGCGCCTCGCCCTTGGCGGCGCCGACGTCGGCGATGACGACGTTCGCGCCACCGGCGTGGAGGGCGCGGACGGTGGCTTCACCGAGGCCCGAGGCGCCGCCGGTGACGATGAAGGTGGAATCCTGAATGTGCATTTTTGTCTCCTTCTGCGGGCCGGCGCGAAGCCGACGCCATTCCGTAGGGGCGAATTCATTCGCCCGCGAACTTCGATTTCCGACTGAGGGCGAATGAATTCGCCCCCACGGGGGTGGTCAGGCGCGTTCGAGCAGGATCGCCATGCCCTGGCCGCCGCCGACGCAGGCCGACGCGATGCCGAACTGCTGGTCGTCGAGGGTCAGCTGGCGCGCCACGGTGTGGGTCAGGCGCATGCCCGACGCGCCCAGCGGGTGGCCGATGGCGATGGCGCCGCCGCGGGTGTTGGCGCGTGCGCGGTCGAGGCCCAGCTCGCGTTCGCAGCCGAGGTACTGGGCGCCGAAGGCTTCGTTGATCTCGACGCGGCCGACGTCGGCGAGCTGCAGACCGGCCCTGGCCAGCACCGCGCGGATCGCCGGCGCCGGGCCGATGCCCATGATCTCGGGCGGCACGCCGGCCGCCGCACCGCCGACGATGCGGGCCAGCGGCGTCAGGCCGTGGGCGCGCACGTAGTCGCCGGAAGCCACCAGCACCGCCGCCGCGCCATCGACGATGGCCGAGCTGTTGCCGCCGGTCTGCACGCCCTTGAAGGCCGGCTTGAGCTTCTGCAGCGTCTCCAAGCTGGTCGGCTTGACGTGCTCGTCACGCGCGAACACCGTCTGGCGGTCGGCCAGCCGGAGGAAGCGGCTCTGGTAGCCGGCAAGCTGGAACTCGGCGTTGGTCACCGGCGCCACTTCGTCGGCGAAGTAGCCGCCGTCCCACGCGGCGTTGGCGCGGGCGAAGGTCTGGGCGGCGTAGGCGTCGACTTCCTCGCGGGTGATGCCGTACTTCGCCGCCACGTTCTCGGCGGTGTTGCCCATGCCCTGGCGGGTCGCCGGGTCGGTGAAGGCTTCCCACAGGAAATCCTTGAACTCGATCTGGCCCATCCGGAAGCCGGCGCGGTGGGTGTAGGCCGCCACCGGGTTGCGCGACATCGATTCGGTGCCGACCGCCAGCACGACCTGGGCGCTGCCCAGCGCGATCTGGTTGGCGGCCTGCACGATGGTTTCGAAGCCGGTGCCGCAAATGCGCGTGGCCAGCATCGCCGGCGCGGTGGCCGGCACGCCGGCGTAGAGGCCGATGTGGCGCGGCAGGTAGTAGGCGTCGAAACCGGCCTGGGCCATGTTGCCGGCCACCACCGACTGCACGTCGGCGGCGGCGATGCCGCTGCGCTCGAACAGCGCGCGGGCGGCGAAGATGCCGAGGTCGATCGGGTTCGCATCGCGCAGCACGCTGTTGTAGTCGGCGAACGGGGTGCGCGCGCCGGCCACGAGGTAGATGTCGTCGTAGCGGGTGACCAGCGCACCGGCGGTGAAATCTTCGTAAGCCATGGAATCAGCCCTTCTTGCGGTTGAGGAATTCCTGCATGCGGCGGTTCGCCTCGTCGCTGCTCTGGGCGATGGCGGCAGCCAGGGATTCGGTGTAGAGGCCGTTGGCCATCGACATGTCGCCGATGTTGGAAACGGCGGTGATCGACGCCCAGTTGGAAAGCGGCGCGTTGGTGGCGATCTGGCGCGCCAGGCGGAAGGCTTCGTCGAGGGATTTGCCTTGATCGACGAGGTAGTGGGACAGGCCCAGGCGGTAGCCGTCGTCGGCGTCGTACTTGCGGCCGGTGAGCATCATCTCGGTCATGCGGTCGGCGCCGATGATCTTGCCGACCCGCACCGAGGCGCCGCCGCCGACGAAGATGCCGCGCTGGCCTTCCGGCAGCTGGTAGAAGGTGCTGCGGTCGGCGACGCGCACATGGGTGCTGGTCGCCAGCTCCAGCCCGCCGCCGACCACCGCGCCGTGCAGCGCCGACACCACCGGCCGGCCGCCGAACTGGATCTTGTTGAAGACGCGATGCCACCACTGCGAGTGCTGCAGCACCTCGAACGGCGAGCGGACCTGGTGTTCGGACAGGTCGAGGCCGGCCGAGAAGTGGGCGCCCTCGCCCGAGATCACGACCACCGTCGCATCGGCGCCAAGGCGGTCGAAGCAGGCCTCGAGATCCTCGAGCAGGCCGTTGTTCACCGCATTGCGCTTGGCCGGACGGTTGAGCCGGATGTGCGCGATGCGATCTTCGATGGTCAGCAGAATGTTTTCGTAGCTCATGGTTCTTTCCTTGTTGTAGGCGGGCGGCTGTTCTCCCGTGGCCCGCGCGTTTGTCTTGTCAGGCCGACCCGGCCGGCAGGATCACGCTGTGATCGGGCTGGTCGGCGTGCAGACGCAGCACCAGATCGGCACGCCGGCTCAGCACCAGGCGCTGGTTGATGTAGCCCTTGTCGGTGATCTC
>SSSX01000783.1 GCA_015657735.1 Zoogloeaceae bacterium | reverse complement strand
GGCGAGATGGGCGAGGCTTTCGTGGATCGCCGATTCGTCGGCGGCGGAAGCCATCCCGTCGCCGTCGAGGGTGTACAGGCGCCCGAAGCGGCGGGTGGTGGCGACGGCGATCCGCTGGTGAGTGCTGCCGGATTCGCGGGTCGGCGCGGTGCGCTCGAGCTTCAGCCGGACGCCGTCGGCGAGCGGCAGGGTGAGCGTGCTGGCGTGTTTCACGTGGAACATTTGGCCTTGTCCTCAGGGCAAGAAGGTGTCGACGCGGAAACGGATGATCAGGATCACGGCCACGATCCGGAAGGCTTTACGGATGAAAGTGGCACCGGGAAGAACAAGGATCGGAGATCCATCACGATTGTTTCACGTGGAACAAGGCGCGGCCGGCGGAAGAAACCCGCTGGCGATCAGCGCCGCGTGAATGGCCGTGAGCGCTTCGAGTCCGCCGCAAGCCAGACTGACGCCGCGGCCGGGAATGTCGGGCTCGGTGGGATTGATGCGGATCAGCGGGGCGCCGAGGCTTTCGCTGAACCAGCGCACGGTCGGCACATGGCTGCCGGCACCGATTTCGACAACCACCGGCCGTGCCACCGAGCGTAGCCAGAGCGAGAGGCGACGCTGTTGCGCGGAAGTGCGTCCGCCAAGCCAACCCCCGTCGCCGAACATCAGCACGTTGGGGCGCAGCAGCGCGTTGCAGCACGAACAGCGCGGGAGCGGCGAACGCAGCTGACACAGGCGTTCGTCCACCTCCGGGTGAAAGTCGTCGGCCGGCACAATGGCGTCGCCGCAGCCGTCCATGCACTGCTGGTGGTGGATCGAGCCGTGCACTTCGCAGACGCGCATCTCGTCGAAACCGGCGCGCTGGAACTGGCCGTCGACGTTGGAGGTGAAGACGAAGCCGCCGCCCGGCAGGCTGGCCGCGATGCGTTGCAGCTGCGTGAAACCGGCATGCGGCCGGGTCCGCCTGTAAAGCGCGAGGCGATGCCCGTAGAAGCCCCAGGCCAGCGTCGGGGTGCGGCGGAAGGCGTCCGGGCAGGCGATTTCCTCGAAGGCGATGCGGGCTTCGGCGAGGGCCGGGTAGGCGCGCCAGAAACCGCTGTTGCCACGGAAGTCGGGCAGACCGGAGTCGACGCCCATGCCGGCGCCGGCCGCGATGATCAGGCCGTCGGCGGCGGCGATCAGGCGGGCGGCCTCGGCGACGGCGGGCGTCATCGCTGGGCGACGATGAAGACGCGGCGGAACGGGAACAGCGTCGTGCCGTCGGCGTCGGCCGGATAGGCGGCGGCGAGGCGGGGCGCCAGTTCGGCGACGAAGTCGGCCTGGGCGCGCGTGTCGAGCATCGCGAGGTAAGGCACGAGCGTCGTCCCGCGCAACCATTCGAGTACCGGTGCCGGGCCGTGCAGCGCCTGCCAGTAGATGCTCTCCCAAAGGGACAGGCGGCTGGCGCGCGGGGCGAGCAGGCGGTGGTAGTCGCCCATCGGCAGGATCGCGCCCATCCGCGCAGCGGCGAGGCGGCCGGCCCAGGCGGGCGCGGCGGCGAGTTCGCGGATCAGCCGGTGGGATGGCGCGTCGAAGTTGCCGGGCATCTGCACCGCCAGCACACCGCCGGGCGCCAGGCTGTCGAGCAGGCGTGGGAAGAGCTGTTGATGATCGCCGACCCAGTGCAGTGCGGCGTTGGAGAACAGCAGATCGATCGGTTCATCGGGTTCCCAGTGCTCGACGCCGGCCAGTTCGAAGCGCGCGCCGGGCAGCGCCTGCCGCGCCCGTTCGAGCATGCTGGCCGAGCTGTCGAGTCCGGTGAGCTGCGCGGCCGGCCAGCGCTCGGCGAGCAGCCGGGTGACGTTGCCGGCGCCGCAGCCCAGGTCGACGATCTGGCCGGGGGCGTCGAGCGGAATGCGGCCG
>SSSX01000782.1 GCA_015657735.1 Zoogloeaceae bacterium | reverse complement strand
GCGCACTGCTTGGGCACCTGCGAAGCCTGGGCGCGCTGCATCAGGCGCTCCTCGACCGGCATCGCGTCGCCGCTGCGCGCGCACTCGACGATCCGCGCGTAGTTGCGGAACAGCACCAGCTTGAGCTGGTCGCTGGTCATCATGGCTTCGCAGACCGTGAGCTGGGCATTCACGTCCTCCGCCGTCTTGGCGCCGTGCTTGCCCACGTGGGCCGCCGCCCGCCCGCGGAACTCGGCGATGGCGCCGTCGAGCGCACCAAGGCAGGCCGACGACACCGCGCGCTGGAACACCTGGGTGAAGGGGATGCGGTACAGCCAGCCCGGGTTGGCCTCGCGGCCCGGGCAGCCGGCGTCGCTGTGGTCGTTGGTGCGCTGGGTGCGATGCTCGGGCACGAAGGCGTCGTCGACGACGATGTCGTGACTGCCGGTGGCGCGCAGGCCCAGCACATCCCAGTTGCGTTCGATGCGGTAGTCGGACTTGGGCAGCAGGAAGGTGGTGTGCTCGAGCCCGGCGCCGCCGTCGCGGCGGGGCAGCAGGCCGCCCAGGAAGATCCACTCGCAGTGCTCGACACCGCTCGAGAACCCCCAGCGGCCGGAGAAGCGGTAGCCGCCGTCGACCTTCTCGGCCTTGCCCACCGGCATGTAGGTGGAGGCGATCAGGGTGGCGTCGTCGCGCCCCCACACGTCGCGCTGGGCCTGCTCCGGAAAGAGCGGCAGCTGCCAGTTATGCACACCGATCACGCCGTAGATCCAGGCGGTGGACATGCAGCCCTCGGCGAGCGCCATCTGGACCCGGTAGAACACCCGCGGATCGAGCTCGCAGCCTCCCCAGCGCTTCGGCTGGAGCACCCGGAACAGGCCGGCCTCGCGCATCTCGCGCACCGTCTCGGCCGGCACCATGCCCTGCCGTTCGGCCTCCCGCGCGCGCTCGGCAAGCCGCGGCGCCAGCGCCCGCGCGCGGGTCACCAGGTCGACCGCCTCGGGGCTCATGTAGTCCTCGGCGAAGGCGTCGATCAAGAGTTCTTTGTGTACTGCGTCCATGGGTTTCCTCCTCCAGTGTGCCGGCGGCGGAAATACCCCGGCGGGTCAAGCTCTTTCACTGGCTGCAAGAGTTCCACAGCGCCGGACACCCGCTCATCGTCTGAACGGACTAACGGCGCCGGCGCCGCCGTGCCGCCTTCCCCGCGCCGGCCCTGCGTAACCCTTTTGGACGATGCCTGCGCAGACGGGCTGCGAATAATGGCTGGACCCTCGGCACGACCCGCCATCCGGCTCCGGGCCGCCGTTCACAAGGAGACACCCATGCGCACCCGCGTCGGCGTGGCCGTAACCGTCATCGTGGCGGCCGCCGGCCTCTACGCCTTTTCGCCCCGCAGCATGCCGCAGTTCGAGCAGACCCGGATCGCGGTAGACAAGATGCAGCTCAACAGCATCGCCCAGACCCGGGCCGGCCTGGTGGCGGCCGGCGAGCTCGGCCAGATTCTGGTCTCCGGCGACGCCGGCCTGAGCTGGATCGCGGCCCATCTGCCCACTGCCCGCCAGGCCCCGATCACCCGTATCGTGTTTGCCGACAACGGCACCGGCCTGGCCCTCGGCCATGAAGGCTGGATCCTGCGCAGCACCGACGGCGGCCTGAACTGGGAGGAATGCGCGTTCGAGACGCGCAACGGCGAACCGCTGATGAGCGCCGCCCGCCTGCCCTCCGGCGCGTGGCTGGCGGTCGGCGCCTTCGGCCGCGTGCTGCGCTCGGAGGACGACGGCAGGACGTGGGCGCCGCAGGCCATTGCCGGCCTCAGCGACTGGCACCTCAACAGCATCGGCGGCGCCGCCGACGGGCGCGACTGGCTGATCACCGGCGAAGCCGGCACCGTGCTCCGCTCGCACGACGGCGGCGCCAGCTGGAGCGTCGTGCCGCCTTTCTACAACGGCTCGATCTACGGGGCCGTCCATCTCGCGCCGGGCACCTGGGTGACCTACGGCATGCGCGGCAACGTTCACTACAGCGACGACGCCGGCCGCAGCTGGCACGCCGCCAGCGTGCCGGCGGCGGTGTCGATCTACGGCCACGCGCTGACCGACGACGGCCAGCTGCTGCTCGCCGGCCAGGGCGGCATCCTCCTCGCCAGCACCGACCGCGGCCACAGCTTCCGGGTGATCCGCAAGGAAGGCCGGGCCAGCCTCACCGGCCTGCAACGCCTCGCCGACGGGAGCTGGCTGCTCGCCAGCGACGCCGGCCTGCAGCGCTACACCCCCGCCCCGCGCAGCGCCGCCACCCAGCGCAGCGCGGCCCCGCTCAAGACTGCCGGAGCTTCCTGATGACCGCTCACGCCATGACCCGTACCGACGCCCTGGTGGCCTTTCTGGCCCGCCTGCTGATCGCCTGGCGCCGCCCGCTCGGCGCACTGTTCGTGTGCCTCACCGTGGGCCTCGGCTATTCCGCCCTCAACACCCGGCTGGACCCCGGCTTCAACAAGCTGATTCCCATGTCGCACCCCTACATGCAGGCTTTCCTCGAATACGGCAGCACCTTCTCGGGCGCCAACCGGGTGATGGTCAGCGTGCGCTGGAAAGGCCCGGGCGACATCTACAACCCCGCCTTCATGCAGACCCTGCACCAGGTGACGGATGAAGTGTTCTTCATCCCGGGCGTCAACCGGGGCGAGGTGCGCTCGCTGTTCACCCCCAACGTGCGCTACATCGAGGTGACCGAGGAAGGCTTCAACGGCGACGTGGTGATCCCGTCGCAGTTCCGCGCCGACCCCGAAAGTCTGGCCCAGGTGCGCGCCAACGTGGCCAAGTCGGGGCAGATCGGCCGCCTCGTGGCCAACGACCAGAAATCGGCGCTGGTCCAGGCCGACCTGCTCGAAACCGATCCCCAGAGCGGCCACAAACTCGACTACGCGGCGGTGGCCCGCAAGCTCGAGGACATCCGCGCCGCCCACGCCAGCGAACAGATCGACATCCACATCGTCGGCTTTTCGAAGGTCATGGGCGATGTGATGGAGGGCCTCACCACGGTGCTGCTGTTCTTCGTGATCGCCTTCGCGATCACCGCCGGCCTGCTGTGGCTGTATTCCCGCTCGCTCAAGCTCACGCTGCTGGCCATCGCCGTGGCGCTGCTGCCGGTGGTGTGGCTGCTCGGCACGCTGCCGCTGATCGGCTACGGCATCGACCCGATGTCGGTGCTGGTGCCCTTCCTGATCTTCTCGATCGGCGTATCGCACGCAGTGCAGATGACCAACGCCTGGAAGCAGGACGTGCTCGACGGCCACACCGCCCTCGACGCCGCCGAAAGCGCCTTCCGCAAACTCGCGGTGCCCGGCACCATGGCCCTGCTGGCCAACGCCCTCGGCTTTCTGGTCATCATGCTGATCGACATCCCCATCGTGCGCGAGCTGGGCATCACCGCCTGCCTCGGGGTAGGCATGATGATCATGACCAACAAGATGTTCATGCCGATCATCCTGTCGCACCTGCACCTCGAACGCGCGGCGATGGGCCGCTCGGCCGACAGCAGCCGGCGTCACACCGTCTGGTGGCGGCTGTCGGGCCTGTCGGAACCGCGCCCGGCGCTGCTCACCTTCGTCGCGATGCTGGCCCTGCTGGCCGGCGCCACCTGGCAGTCGCGCCAGCTGCAGACCGGCGACGTCGGCGCCGGCGTGCCCGAGCTGCGCGCCGATTCCCGCTACAACGGCGACAACCGGCAGATCATCGGTGACTACTCGATCGGGATGGACGTGCTGTCGGTCTACGTCGAGACCGAGGGGCACACCGAAGCCTGCCTCAGCTGGGAGGTGATGAACGCCGTCGAACGCTTCGACCTGCACATGCGCGGCGTCGTCGGCGTCCAGTCGGTGACCACCGTGGCCGGCCTCGCCAAGCTCTACGTGGCGGGCAACAACGAAGCCAATCCGCGCTGGGCCGCGCTGCAGCGCTCGGAGACGGCGCTGCGCACCGGCGGCCGCGCCGCCAACCCCAATCTGGGCCTCAACACCCAGGGCTGCAAGACCATCAACCTGCTGGTGTACCTCAAGGACCACCAGGGCCCGACCCTCGCCCACGTGGTCAGGGAAGTCCAGCGCTTCATCGATGCCGAGCACACCGCCGGCGTGCGCTTCCGCCTCGGCGGCGGCAACGCCGGGGTGGCCGCCGCCACCAACGAGGCCGTCGAGCACGCCGAGATCCAGATGCTGGTGTCGATCTTCGGCGCGATCAGCCTGCTGTGCTGGCTGACCTTCCGCTCGTGGCGCGCGGTGCTGTGCGTGATCGTGCCGCTGGTCATCGTGACCATCATGTGCAACGCCCTGATGGCGCTGCTCGGCATCGGCCTCAAGGTGGCCACGCTGCCGGTGATCGCCCTCGGCGTGGGGGTCGGCGTCGACTACGGCATCTACATCTACGAGCGCCTCCAGCACGAGATGGCGCATGCCGGCCTGCCGCTGCGCGAAGCCTTCTACGAGGCGATGCGCCAGCGTGGCACCGCCGCGGTGTTCACCGCCGCGACGATGTCCATCGGGGTCGGCACCTGGGCCTTCTCGGCGCTCAAGTTCCAGGCCGACATGGGC
>SSSX01000119.1 GCA_015657735.1 Zoogloeaceae bacterium | reverse complement strand
CGGCGATCTGGTGTTCTTCAACACCCTCGGCCGCGCCTACTCCCACATGGGCATCTACGTCGGCGACGGCAAATTCATCCACGCCCCCAACAGTCGCGGCAAGGTGCGGGTCGACCGCCTCGACAACCGCTACTTCGCCGATCGTTTCGAGGGCGCCCGCACGCTGTTGCCGGAGGGCTGACGCCGCCGGGCGGGCGTTTTTTACGCCTCTTCCTTCAGCCAGCGGGCCGCTTCGAGCGCGTAGTAGGTCAGGATGCCGTCGGCGCCAGCCCGCTTGAAGGCCAGCAGCGCCTCCAGCGCACAGGCCCGGTCGTCGAGCCAGCCGTTGGCCGACGCCGCCTTGAGCATCGCGTATTCGCCGCTCACCTGATAGACGTAGGTCGGCACCTGCAGTTCGGACTTCACGCGGCGGACGATGTCGATGTAGGGCATGCCCGGCTTGACCATGAACATGTCGGCGCCTTCCGAGATATCCAGCGCCACTTCGCGCAGGGCCTCGTCGGAATTGGCCGGGTCCATCTGGTAGGTGTACTTGTTGCCCTTGCCAAGGTTGCCTGCCGAACCGACCGCATCGCGGAACGGCCCGTAAAAGCTCGACGCGTATTTCGCCGAGTAGGCCAGGATGCGCGTGTAGATTTGCCGCGCGCCATCGAGCTCGGCCCGGATGCGGGCGATGCGGCCGTCCATCATGTCCGACGGCGCCACCACGTCGGCCCCGGCCTGGGCATGGCACAGTGCCTGCTTGGCCAGCACTTCGAGGGTTTCGTCGTTGAGCACATAGCCGCTGTCGTCGATCAGCCCGTCCTGGCCGTGGCTGGTGTAGGGGTCGAGCGCCACGTCGGTGATCACCCCGAGTTCCGGGAAACGCGCCTTCAGCGCCTGCACGACGCGCGGCACCAGACCGTCCGGGTTGTACGCCTCTTCGGCGCCGAGGGATTTCCTGTCGTTGTCGACCACCGGAAACAGCGCCAGCGCCGGCACGCCCAGCGCCACGGCCTCCTCGGCGACCTGCAGGAGCTTGTCGAGGGACAGCCGGGAGACGCCCGGCATCGACGCCACGGGCTGCACGACCTGCTCGCCTTCGAGCACGAAAACCGGATAGATCAGATCATCCGTCGACAGGCGGTGCTCGCGCATCAGACGGCGGGAGAAATCGTCGCGACGCATGCGACGCATGCGGGTCGACGGAAAAGCGGACTGGACTGGGCTCATGGCAGACTCACGGTACTTACATCTGGAAACGAATGGTCGCGGGAACTTTCTGCGCGGCCGATTAGACTAACACGCAGATGGTGCTGAACCGTCTCCCGCTGTACCTCCCTGAGCGGGTGCCTTGAGCAAGCAAGGCATTTTTGGCCCCCGGCTTCCCCTCGCCGGGGGTTTTTTATTGTTGTCGCCGAAGCCGCACGCCGCTTCAGCGCCGTGCCATGCGCCGGACGACGGCCGCCACCTCGCCGCCGACCGGGTGCCGGGTGAGCCACAGCCCGCCCGCCCAGCCCAGCGCCGACGAGGTCACGCAGCCGATGACAGCATTGAACGGCCCGGCGTCCGGCACCGCCAGCCGGAAGGCCGCACAGGCCAGGCTGGCGCAGGCCGTGACGAAGATCGACGGCAACAGCGCGGCGACGAACTGCATCGCCGAAAAACGCAAGATCCGCCCCAGCACGAGCAAGGTGTAGGCGGTGATGAACATGTCGCCGGCGGCCACCCCCAGCGCCACCTGCGGCAGCGCGACAAGGCTGCCCGCCAGAATCAGCGCGAACTTGACCGGCTGCCCGACGATCTGGAAGCGCAGCGCGTACTCCGAATGCCCCATGCCGCCGACCGCGGCGCCGGCCGTCACGCCGATGCTCAACGCGGCCATGCCGGCGCACAGGATGCGTGCCGGCTCGACGGCGCCGTTCCATTGCTCGCCGTACAGCAGCAGCACGATGGCGTCCATCGCCACCGCCATGCAGGCGAAGATCGGAAAGCTCAGGGCGCTCAGATACCGGACGCTCTTCAGAAAGTGCTGGAGGACATCCTCGCCGCCGCGGTGGCTCTGCGCAAAAAACGGCATCAGCACCGGCATCAGCCCTTCCATCAGCGAGCGGTAGGCCAGGCCGACAACCCCTTGCGCGCGTCCCAGATAGCCGGCCGACTCGACGCTCATGGTCTTGCCGACGATCATCTCCGGCGCGCTGAGGCCGAACTCCCACAGCAGCGACGCGCCGGCGAAGCGCCCGCCGGTCTGCAGCACGTGCCGCCATTCGCCGAGCGCCGGCCGGGCGGTCACTTCCCGTTCGCTGATCAGCAGGGTCAGCACCACGCTCACCACCGTGCCCGCCACCCCGGCCCACGCCAGCCCGATGAATCCGACGCCGTGGTAGCACAGCCCGATGCCGACCGCCGCGTGCGTGAAGGCCGACGCCAGATTGATGCGGATCAGCCGGCCGAACTGCATCTTGCGGCGCAGCAGCGCGGCCGACACCGACCCGAAAGGCAGGATGAAGAAGTTGAGCGACAGGACCACCAGCACCTGACCGACCCCCTCCTCGCGGTAGAACGCCGCCACCGGCCCGCTCACCAGCAGCGCCACGACGGCCAGCAACCAGCTCATCGCCAGCGTGATCGTCGCGGCGGTCTGGAGCCGCTGCGGGGTCAGTTCCTTCTCCTGGATGATGTAGTTGGAAATGCCCAGATCGCGCAGCGCGTGGGACAGCGACAGGACCAGACTGCCGATCGAGAAAATCCCGATCTCGTGCGGCGACAGAATCCGCGCCAGCACCACCGACGAAACGAACTGGAGGACGAAGACGATGTATTTCTCGCCGACCGAGATCAGCACCGCCTTTTTCAGATCAGCCATGACTTATCGCCTGCAGCCGCGCGGTCACGACGAGCGCGGCGCAAAGAAGGCCTTGCAGGCATGCACCAGGTGCTTGGGTGCCAGCGACCAGCGCCACGCCGCAAGATAGGCGGCGAAGGATTTCAGCGACAGGCTCTTGTTGCGATACATCCAGCCGGCGTCCGAAAGGTAGTCGGCCAGACGCGTCTTGAGCACCTTGTAATCGTCCGCCGCCATCCGGCCCTTCATGCGGTGGACGTTTTCGGTGATGCACAGGATCGCGTCTTCGAGGGACTTGGATTTGTCGACGGTGATGTTGGTCGCGTGCTGCCGGTAAAAGGCCAGGCTGCGATGGACGTAGATCATCTGCCCCTCGAGCCCCAGGCGCACCCACAGGTCGGTGTCGTCGCACACCTTGAAGCGCGTGTCGAAACGCAGGCAGCCCGCCGAAATCCGCTCCCGCGCGATCATCACCGAGATGGTGTGGATGGCCGCGTAATGGATCGACTGGAAGACGAAGAAATCCGGCCGGCACAGGTAGACGTCGGGCGCCAGCGCCGACAGATAATTCCTGGCGTCGGCCGGGAAGCCGCCGAGATAGCGTTCGATCAGCCCGCCGTCGGCGTTGACCAGATCGACGTCGTGGAAGGCGGCAACGCAATCCGGATGCGCCTCGAGCAAGGCCACCTGGGTCACGATCTTGTCGGGGCCGTAGTAGTCGTCGTGATCCAGGAAGCACACGTACTTGCCGTTCAGGTGCTGCAGCGCCGTGTTCTTGGTGACCGCCGGCCGGCCACCGCGTTCGGTGCGCTGGATCAGGCGGACGCGCTCGTCGCGGGTGGCATAGTCGCGGACGATGGACACCGTGCCGTCGCTCGAACAGTCGTCGACGACAACCAGTTCGAGATTGCGGTAGGTTTGCCCGAGCACCGAGTCGATCGCCGGCCGCAGGTAGCGCTCGCTGTTGTAGCAGGCCATCACGACGGAAACCAGCGGCGTCGGATTGGTTTTTTCTTCGCTCATCGTCAGTTCAGCTTTCCACGCATACGTCGAGATAGCCACGGGCCATCGCATCGACAGAAAAATACTTTCCGACCCGTTCCTGCAGCCGGTCGGCGCGACGGCGCGCCTCGACCGGCTCGCCGACGACCGCCGCGAGCGCCGCGGCCATCGCCGCCGCGTCCCCGGCATCGACCAGCACGCCGTGCTCAGGCGAGGCGATGATCTCGGGAATCCCGCCGACCCGCGTGGCGATCACCGGCAGTGCGCTGGCGCCGGCCTCGATGACGACCAGACCGAAAGCTTCGTCGAGCGAGGCGTGGGCCAGGCAGGTAGCCTGACGCATCAGGTCGGCCACCTCGCGCTGCGAAATGTTCTCGAGGAAGCGCACCCGCCCGCCGACGCCCCGTTCGGCGGCCAGCTGGCGCAGGCTGGCCAGCCACTTGCCGTTGTTGGTACCGCCGGCAAACACCAGTTGCAGATCCGGGAAACGCCCGGCGATCTGCGCGAACGCCTCCAGCAGCACGTTCTGCGCCTTGCCGGGAACGTAGGT
>SSSX01000781.1 GCA_015657735.1 Zoogloeaceae bacterium | reverse complement strand
TGCACATGTCGAACATCCACGCCCGCGAGCCGTTCCGCCACCTGTCGGTGTTCGCCGAGATCGCCAGGGGCCAGATCGCCGGCTTCGGCGCCGACAGTTACCTGCTGGGGCTGCGTGCGGCGGTCAATCTGCTGCAGTGAAGCGGCGGGGCGACGATGCTCCGCTGGCCATGTTCAAAAATCGCAACAATGATTCATTCATTGTTGCGATTTTTTCAACAATAAACCGCCGGCCGCAAGCCGCTACAGCAGCGACTGCAGCGCATGCTCGGCTTCGCGCAGCAGCGGCAGCGCCCGCGCCACGGCCTGCTGGCCGGTTTCGTTGCCGATCGGCAGGCTCACGCTGATCGCCCCGATGACGTCGTCGCCACGGGTGCGGATCGGCACCGCGATGCCGCGCCGGTCCTGTTTCAACTGCTGCTCGACGAGCGCGTAGCCGAGGGCGCGGGTCCGGTCGATCAGCGCCCGCACGTCTTCCGCGCGGGTGTAGGTGCTCGGCGTGTAGGGCACGAACTTGCGTCCTTCCAGCCATTTGTCCACTTCCTCGGGCGGCTTGCACGACAGCAGCGCGATGCCCGGCGAGGCCACGTTGGCGGCCACCCGCGCGCCGAGCACGAAGCCCAGGTTCTGGATGCGGGTGGTGCCGTTGCGCGCCACGAAGACGATCTCGTCCTCATCCAGCACCGCAAAGAACGTCGCGCCGCCCAGCTCGATGCTGATCCGCTGCAGGTAAGGCTGCACGGCCCGCGGCGCCTTCGCCGAATCGAAATACGACCAGCCCAGCCGCAGCACCCGCGGCGCCAGCCAGAAGTAGGTGCCGTCGCCGTCCACGTAGCCCAGATGCTGCAGCGTCAGCAGGTAGCGGCGGGCGGCGGTGCGGGTGATGCCGGTGCGCCGCGCGGCGGTGGACGGCGTCAGCCGCGGGTGGGCATCGCTGAACGCTTCGATCACGCGCAAGCCTTTTTCGAGCCCGGCAATCCAGTCCCGCCGGTCCAGTTCCTGTTCGCTGCCCATCTCGTGTCTCCTCGTCAAACTGCGCGATTGTTATTCTGCTTTGCGCGATTGTCGCGCGCATTGCGGCGGCGGGCAATGGCCTTCACGCGCCCCGCTGCCTACCATTCCATCACCGAATTCCATTCATCCAACTCAGGCGGAGACACCCGATGCGCCGATCCATCGCCACCGTTTGCATCAGCGGCACCCTCGAAGAGAAGCTCGAATCCATCGCCCGGGCCCGCTTCGACGCGGTGGAAATCTTCGAGAACGACCTGATCTACAGCCGCCTGTCGCCGCGCGAAATCCGCCAGCGCTGCTCCGATCTCGGCCTCGGCATCGACCTCTACCAGCCCTTCCGCGACCTCGACGGCGTCGACGACGCGCGCTTCCGCCGCAACCTCGACCGCGCCGAACGCAAGTTCGACGTGATGGCCGAACTGGGCGCGCCGCTGCTGCTGGTGTGCTCCAACGTGTCGCCGAACACGATCTGCGACGACGAGCTGATGGCCTCGCAACTGCACACGCTGGCCGAGCGCGCTGCCGCCCGCGGCCTGCGCATCGCCTACGAGGCGCTGGCCTGGGGCCACCACGTCCATCGCTACGAACACTCGTGGGAAATCGTCAAGCGGGCCGACCACCCGCATCTGGGCGTCTGCCTCGACAGCTTCCACATCCTGTCGCGCGGCGGCGACCCGGCCGGCATCGAGCAGATTCCGGCCGAAAAGCTGTTTTTCCTGCAGATGTCCGACGCGCCGCGGATGCTGATGGACGTGCTGCAGTGGAGTCGCCACTACCGCTGCTTCCCGGGTCAGGGCACCTTCGATCTGGTCGGTTTCCTCGAGCACGTGCTGAAGGCCGGCTACGCCGGGCCGCTGTCGCTGGAGGTCTTCAACGACGTCTTCCGCGCCGCGCCGAACCGCCGCATCACCCAGGATGCGTTCGCCTCGCTGCTTTACCTCGAAGAGCAGGTCCGCGCCCGGCTCGAAGCCCAGGCCGCCACCGATCCGGCCGTCGCGGCCCTCACCGGGCGCATCGAGCTGTTCAATCCGCCGGCGCCGCCGCAGGTGCGCGGCCTGTCCTTCATCGAGTTCGCGGTGGACGACGCCTCCGGCAAGGGGCTCGGCAAGGCGCTCGAAGCGCTCGGCTTCGACCACTCGGGCACCCACCGCACCAAGAACGTCGAGCTCTACCAGCAGGGCGACGTGCGCTTCGTGCTCAACAATGAGCCGGGCTCGTTCGCCAGCGATTACTTCCAGCGGCGCGGACCGTCGATCTGCGCCCTCGGGCTGGCCACCGACGACGGGCAGCGCGCGGTGAACCGCGGCGTGGCCTTCCACGTGCCGCGCTACGAAGGCCGCATCGGCCCCAACGAGTCGATTATCCCGGCGCTGCGCGCGGTGGACGACAGCGTCATCTACTTCGTGTCGCAGGCGCTCGAGGACAAGGGTTTCCTCGAAACGGATTTCGTCGTCGATCCGGCCAGGCAGGGGCGCAGCCGCGCGTCGATCCAGAGCGTCGATCACATTGCCCAGGGCTATCCCATCGAGCAGTTTGATACCGGGGTGCTATTCAACCGCCTCGTCCTCGGCCTGACGCCGCAGGACAACCACGAGCTGGCCGGGCCCAACGGTCTGGTGCGCAGCCTGGCGATGATCAGCCCCGACCACTCGCTGCGCATCGCCCTCAATGTTTCCGGCGCCCCGCAGGGCGGCGGCGTGCATCACATCGCGCTGGCCAGCAGCGACATCTTCGCCACCGCCGAGCTGCTGGCGAAGAAGGGGGTGGCGCTGCTCGACGTGCCGGGCAACTACTACGAAGACCTGCCGGCGCGTTTCGACCTCGACGACGCGCTGCTCCAGCGCATGCGCCGCCTCGGCGTGCTCTACGACCGCAACGACGACGGCGAATTCTTCCACTTCTACACGCAGACCTTCGTCGA
>SSSX01000780.1 GCA_015657735.1 Zoogloeaceae bacterium | reverse complement strand
GTCCAGTCGCCGATCCGCGCGCGGATCAGGCGCAGCGTCGGATGGCCGACGCGGGCGGTCATCCGCCGGACCTGACGGTTCTTGCCTTCGCGCAGGACGATCTCCAGCCAGCTGACCGGAATCGCCTTGCGTTCGCGGATCGGCGGGGTGCGCGGCCACAGCCAGGCCGGTTCGGCGACGAGGCGCGCCTCGCAGGGGCGGGTGACGAAGTCGCCGAGATCGACGCCGGCACGCAGCCCGGCCAGCGCCGCCTCGTCGGGGCAGCCTTCAACCTGCACGAGATAGGTCTTGGGCAGCTTGTGCTGCGGATCGGCGATGCGCTTTTGCAGCGCGCCGTCGTCGGTCAACACCAACAGGCCCTCGCTGTCGGCGTCGAGCCGGCCGGCGGCGTAAACCTCCGGCACCGGGATGAATTCGGCCAGCGTCCGCTTGCCGGCCTCGGCGGTGAATTGGCACAAAACGCCGAAGGGTTTGTTGAAGAGGATCAGCAAGGATCAGACCGCGTAGCGGCGCAGACGCTGCGAAAACTCCTCGAGCTGGCGGATGCCGCTTTGCTCGGCGCGGGCGATCCAGTCCTGCAGCTGGGCCAGCAGCTGCTCGCGGCTGGCGGTCGAACGGGCCCACAGCGCGGTGAGCTCGTCGCGCATCGCGACGACGGTTTCGAGCCGCTTGCTGTGCTGCAGCACCGAGGCCAGGCGACGCTGCTCGTCGGCGCCGAGCTGGCCTTCTTCGGCGGCCAGCCAGCGGCGCAGTTCGCGGATCGTGAACTTGCCGCCGGAGGGCGTCTTGAGCGCAGCGAACTCCTCGCGGGCGACGACCTTCAGCGACTGCACGTAGCGCGTCATCACGTCGTAACGGTGGGTGATCACGGCCTGCAGCGTGTCGAAGTCGGCACGCGCCTTGGCGGCGCCGAAGCGCGGCGTCGGAATGGTCTTCTTGACGCGGGCGAGGCCGAGCATCTCGAGCGCGCGAATGTACATCCAGCCGATGTCGAACTCGTACCAGCGCGCCGACAGCTTGGCCGAGGTGGCGAAGCTGTGGTGATTGTTGTGGAGTTCCTCACCGCCGATCAGGATGCCCCACGGAATGAGGTTGGTCGACGCGTCGGCGCAGTTGTAGTTGCGATAGCCCCAGAAGTGGCCGAGGCCGTTGATGACGCCGGCGGCCCAGAACGGGATCCACACCATCTGCACGCCCCACATCAGCACGCCGGGCCAGGCGCCGAACAGCAGCACGTCGGCCGCCAGCATCAGCCCGATGCCGTACTTCGGGAAGCGCGAGAACAGCCGGCGCTCGATCCAGTCGTCCGGCGTACCGTGGCCGTAGCGCTGGAGGGTTTCGGCGTTGCGGGCTTCCTTCACGTAGAGGAACACGCCGGTCCACAACACCTTGTTGATACCGAACACCTGCGGGCTGTGCGGGTCGTCGGGCGTCTCGCACTTGGCATGATGCTTGCGGTGGATCGCCGCCCACTCCTTGGTGACCATGCCGGTCGTCAGCCACAGCCAGCTGCGGAAGAACAACGCCGGCAGCGGATGCAGGTCGAGCGCGCGGTGGGCCTGGTGGCGGTGCAGGAAGATGGTGACCGCGGCGATGGTGACGTGGGTCAGCGCCAGCGTGACGACGACGTAGCCCCACCAGGGCAAATCGAGCAATCCGGAAAACATCGAGAGTGGCGTCCTGTCAGGGTTGTATTGGCGGCGGATTCTAGTCGAGGGCCGCCGCCAAACCAAAGGAAAAAGGACACCCGGGCCGCGACGTCAGCTCGCGGCGTGGCCCTGATCCAACACTGCGCCGCCACCGAGGATTCTGACCTCCCGCTGCGGGAACGGAATCTCGATGCCTTCGGCGCGGAAGCGGCGCCAGATTTCGAGGTTGATCTCCGAACGGATGCCGAGCGTGCCCTCGGTCGGGTCGCGGATCCAGAAGCCGAGCTGCAGGTTGATGCCGCTGTCGGCAAAGGCTTCGACGAAGGCGCCCGGCGCCGGGTCGTCCATCACCCGCGGCTGCAACCGGGCGGCGGCGACGAGGATCGCCATCGCCTGCTCCAGGTCGGTGGCGTAGCCCACCTGTATCGGCAGCGCGATGCGGACCTTCGGGTCGGTGAAGGTTTCGTTCTGCACCACCGAGCCGACCAGGATTTCGTTCGGCACGATGGACTCGATGCCGGTCATGCCCTTGAGCACCGTGTAGCGGGTGGTGATCTGGCTGACCACGCCGCGCTCGCTGCCCACCGAGATCAGGTTGCCCATGCGGATCGAGCGGTCGAGCAGCAGGATGAAACCCGACACGTAGTTGGCGGCGATCTTCTGCATGCCGAAGCCGAGGCCGACCCCCAGCGCACCGCCGAACACCGACAGCGCGGTGAGATCGATGCCCACCAGCGGCAGGCCGATGGTCACCGCCAGCACGATCAGCAGCGCCTTCGACAGCCGCGCGAAAACCAGCTTGAAGTTGGGGTCGAGGCCCTCGGTGCGCATCAGCCGGCTTTCGATCACGCCGGCGATCCACAGCGCCACCAGAACCGTCACCAGCACCGTCAGCACGCCCTGCAGGAGCATCCACAGGTTGAGCTTGGCCTTGCCGATCGTGAAGCCGATCTGCTCGAGGCCGTCGATCACCGTCGGCAACACGCCACTGATCTGCAGGGCCACCACCACCCACGCGCCGAAGGCGAAGAAGCGTTCGAAGCTGGCCAGCCAGCCGGCCCGCGGAAAGCCGCGCTTGAGCGCATGGACGGTCAGCCGGATGGCGGCCATCGCCACCAGCAGCGGCACCGCCAGCTTGAGCAGATTCACGTGATGCCAATTGACGAGGACGATCCGCGCGATGAGCACCAGCACCAGCGCGGTAAGCGGGAAGATCACCCGGCGCAGGCCCTCCTCGCCGGCGCCGCGGGGAAGATCGGGGTTGGCCTCGCGGCGGCGCCGCAGCAGCGCCCGCAGCCGGTTCGAGATCAGCCCGGCGAGCAGCAGGCACAGCGCCAGCACGCCGAGCTGCCAGAAAATGGCCGGCTGCTGGACGTCGCGCCAGGTGTCGATCAATAGTTCAGCGATCTGATTCTCTTCCATCCTGTTTTCCCTTTCGTACCGGCAGATCGTCGACGCTGCGCAGGGCCAGCGCCTCGGCCCGGTGACGCTGCCAGTTCTCGGCGTAGGCCCCGGCCAGCGCCGGATTGCCGCGCAGGATCAGCAGGTTCTCGGCATTGGCGAGGCGCGCCGAACGCGTGAAGTTGTACGAACCGGTGGCCACCGCGGCGCGGGCGCCGCCGTCCGGGTCGAAGATCATCACCTTGTTGTGGGCGATGTTGTAGCGGGTTTCGACCGCCACCGGCACG
>SSSX01000779.1 GCA_015657735.1 Zoogloeaceae bacterium | reverse complement strand
GTCGAAGGACCCGGGCTCCAAGGACAAGGGCGGCGACCTGGGCTGGGCCCAGCCGGGCAGCTTCGTGCGCCCGTTTGCCGAAGCCGTCACCAAGCTCGAAAAGGGCAAGTACAGCGCCACCCCGGTGAAAACCGATTTCGGCTACCACGTCATCAAGCTCGAAGACACCCGCCCGCTCAAGTTCCCGACGCTCGAGGAAGCCAAGGCGCAGATCAAGCAGCGTCTCGAGAAGATGGCCGTCGACCGCCACGTCGCCGAGCTGCGCGCCAAAGCCACGGTCAAGTAAGCCGGCACGCCCGCTGCAGGAAAGCCGGCGGGGCACCGCCGGCTTTTTTCATTTTCAGCCTGCCCCCTCTTCCTTCCGCCGGCCAGTCGGCGCAGACTGGACAGCCTGAACCATCGACGGAGATGCATGATGGACAGGATCGCCCGGCCCGGCCAGGAGGCATACTGGCACCTGCTGTACCGTTACCTGTGGCCCTTCGCCTACTTCCGCGACGTCACCCGCGGCAGCCTTCTCGAACGGCAGCAAAATTACCGCCACAACCGCCGGATGGGCACCCATCTGCCCGGCTTCATCGCCAAGTGGGCCTGCCTGACGCTGTTCTTCTTCGTGCTCGGCATCCTCTGCGAAGAACTGCTCGAAGTCGTGCTGCCGGCCGCCTGCTGCTTCGTCACCGGCACCTGGACGCTGACCATCGTCATCCAGCTCGCCGTCGCCTGGCTGTGGCTGCGACGGTTTCCGGAACTGCGATGAAAAAAGGGGCCGACGGCCCCTTTCTCCTTGTGCGCAGCTCGCCTTCGGTCAGAACTGGTCTTCCGCCAGATCGAGCGCACCCGCCGCACCATTGACCACCGTGTAGGCCAGCCCCGATGCCTGCGACAGCACGTGGTCGGCATAGAAACGGGTGGTGGTGATCTTCGTCTTGTAGAACGACGCGTCACCGCTGCCTTCGCTGAGGCGGCGGGCCGACACCAGCGCCGCGCGCGCCATCTGCCAGCCGCCGGCGACGATGCCGAGGAGTTTCAGGAACGGCACCGACCCCACCGACGCGGCCTTGATATTCTGGCCGTAGGTCGCAACGATGTAATTGGCCGCCTCCTCCACCGCATTGATACCGGCCGCCAGCGAGCGGCGGATCGCCGCAAACTCGTCGCCGGCGACTTCGCCGAGCTGCGCCTCGACCTTACGCATTTCGCCGATCACGCCCTTGATCGTCAGGCCGCTCTCGCGGGCGATCTTGCGGCCGATCAGGTCGTTGGCCTGGATCGCCGTGGTGCCTTCGTAGATCGCCGTGATGCGTGCGTCGCGGTAGTGCTGGGCGGCACCG
>SSSX01000778.1 GCA_015657735.1 Zoogloeaceae bacterium | reverse complement strand
CGGTGTTGTTCGTCGTGGCCGCGGCCGACTTTGCGGGTGAAGCCGCTGCGGTCGAAGAATTCGAGGATCTGGATCGCCCGCTTGCGCCCGAGGCCGCTGCGGGTGCGGAAGGCGGCGGCGCGGATGGCGCCTTCCTCGGCGTTCAGTTCGGCGGCGATGGTGCCCAGGCTGCGCACCGCGGCCGGTGCGTAAAAGAGGTCGCGGACCACCTGCAGGACTTCGCCGCGGGCGGCGAGGCGCTTCATCAGTTCGCGGGTGGCGGCTTCGGGTTCGCCGAGGCGGGCGGCCAGATCGCGCACCCACGGCGGGTCGAAGGGGGTGTCGAGCAGCCACGGCAGCAGCCGGTCGGCGCGGCGCCGGCCCGCCGGGTCGAGTTCGACGCGGTGGGTCGGCAGATGCCAGGCGCTGCCGCTGCGGGCCAGCCGTCCGGCGGCGAGCCAGTCGTCCAGCCAGTCGTTGAAGGCGGCGGCGGGGAGCTGCGGGGCGACCATGCGGCGCAGGCGGTTGCGCTCGACGCCGGGCTCGTCGGGATGCGCGAGGTGATGCTCGGCGAGGCGGGCCTCGACGCGCGTGCCGAGGCCGGCGAGGCGGGCGCTGCCGATCAGCCAGCCGGCTTTTTCAGCGTGGCGGGCGGCGCCGGCCGGCAGCCACGCGAGGAGTTCGTCCGGGCGGTGGTTTTCGGCGGCGGCGAGGCGGATCAGGTCGAGGCCTTCGGCGGCCTGCTCGAGCAGCGCCTCGAGGCGCGCGGCGGGATCGGCGATGGCCTGTGCGTCGAGCATGGCCAGGCGTTCCGGGTGGCGCCGGTGACGCGGCGGGCCGAAGGGGTCGAGGATGCGTCCGCCGCCTATCGTGTGGCGGCCGTGGGCGTCGCGCAGCACCACCAGATCGCCGCGGCAGGCGTGCATCGGCTGGTCGGCGACGATCTGCGCGCGACAGCTGCCGCCCGGCGGCAGGCCGGATTTTTCGAGGTTGGCGTCGAGCAGCGCGATGCGTCCGCCGAGCTGGCGGGTGCCGTGGTGGAGCTGCACGGCGGCGCCGTGGGCGAGCGGCTTGGGGGCGTCGGCGGCGAGGTGCAGGTCGATGTCGAGGCGCTGGCTGGTCTGGGCCGGGGCGTCGGCGGCGAGCAGCCAGTCGCCGCGGCGGACGTCGTCGACGGTCACGCCGGCGAGGTTGAGGGCGCAGCGCTGGCCGGCGTGGCCGCTGTCGCTCCTGCAATTTTGCACATGAAGGCTGCGGACTCGTGCATTTTTGCAGCTTTGTCCGAGCTGGACGGCGTCGCCGACCCGGATGTGCCCGGCGTGGACGGTGCCGGCGACGATGGTGCCGGCACCGGGCAGCGTGAAGACCCGGTCGACGGCGAGGCGGAAGCCGCCGTCGACGGCGCGGTCGGGGGTGGCGCGGGCGGCGCCCAGCAGGTGCTCGCGCAACGCGGCGAGGCCTTCGCCGGTGAGCGTCGAGACGGGAAACAGCGCGGCGTCGGCGAGGCTGCCGCCGGCCAGCAGGCTGCGGATTTCGGCTTCGACGGCGGCGCGGCGGTCGGGGCTGGCGCGATCGGTTTTGGTGAGGGCGACGGCGCCACGGCCGACGCCGAGCAGTTCGAGAATCTGCAGGTGTTCGCGGGTCTGTGGCATCGGGCCGTCGTCGGCGGCGATGACCAGCAGCGCGAAGTCGATGCCGCTGGCGCCGGCCAGCATGGTCGGCACGAATTTTTCGTGGCCGGGCACGTCGATGAAGCCGATGACCTGTTTCGGCGCGCCGCCTGCGCCGCTCACCGGCAGGTAGGCGTAGCCCAGTTCGATGGTGATGCCGCGGCGTTTTTCTTCGGGCAGGCGGTCGGTGTCGACGCCGGTGAGGGCGCGCACGAGGGTCGTCTTGCCGTGGTCGATGTGGCCGGCGGTGCCGATCAGCATGGCGCGAATCCGTCGGCGAGCTGGGCCACGAAGGCGGCTTCGTCGTCGACCGGCAGGCAGCGTAGGTCGAGGTGCAGCGCGTTGTCGGCGATGCGTCCGATGACCGGCACCGGCAGGCCGCGCAGGCGCGTTTCGAGCTTGTTGAGTACGCCGCTGCGCCGGCCCTCGGGGCGGAAGACCAGGCCGGCCGACGGCAGGCGGTCGACCGGCAGGCTGCCCGAGCCGATCTGCGACAGCATGGGCTCGACGCCGACCGTCAGCGGCCAGCCGGCCAGCAGCGCGGCGAGCGGGGCGTGGAGGCGTGCGGCCTGGGCCAGCATGGCGTCCTGCGGGCGGGTCAGCAGGCGCAGGGTGGCGAGGCGTTCGGGCAGGCGCTCGGGGTCGCGGTAGAGGCGCAGCACCGCCTCCAGCGCGGCGAGGGTGATCTTGCCGACGCGCAGCGCGCGCTTGAGCGGGTTCTTCTTGATCCTGGCGATGAGATCGTGGCGTCCGACCAGGATGCCGGCCTGCGGGCCGCCGAGCAGCTTGTCGCCGGAGAAGCTGACCAGGTCGGCGCCGGCGGCGATGGCTTCGCGCGGCGTCGGCTCGTGGGGCAGGCCCCAGCGTTCGAGGTCGGTG
>SSSX01000777.1 GCA_015657735.1 Zoogloeaceae bacterium | reverse complement strand
TTTGTGCTTTTTTCCGGATCAGCCTTCCAGCAAAACCCGCAGCATGCGCCGCAGAGGCTCGGCCGCGCCCCACAGCAACTGGTCGCCGACGGTGAACGCGGAGATGTACTCGCCGCCCATCGACAGCTTGCGCAGACGGCCGACGGGAACCGTCAAGGTGCCGGTCACCGCGGTCGGGGTCAGTTCGCGCATCGACACTTCGCGCTGGTTGGGCACGACTTTCACCCAGTCGTTGGCCGAGGCCACCATGCTTTCGATCTCGTCGATCGGGATGTCCTTCTTCAGCTTGATGGTCAGCGCCTGGCTGTGGCAGCGCATCGCGCCGATGCGCACGCACAGACCGTCGATGGGCACCGCCGGGGCGCTGAAGCCGTCGCCGCGGCCGAGGATCTTGTTGGTCTCGACACCGCCCTTCCATTCTTCCTTGGACTGACCGTTGCCGAGATCCTTGTCGATCCACGGAATCAGCGAACCGGCCAGCGGGACGCCGAAGTTGGAAGCCGGGAACTCGTCGTCGCGCATCGTGCCCGCAACTTCGCGGTCGATGTCGAGGATCGCCGAGGCGGGGTCGTCGAGCAGTTCCTTGACCGAGCGGTTCAGTTCGCCCATCTGCGACAGCAGTTCGCGCATGTTCTGCGCACCGGCGCCGGAGGCGGCCTGGTAAGTCATGGACGTGGCCCACTCGACCAGATCGCGCTGGAACAGGCCGCCGAGCGCCATCAGCATCAGCGACACGGTGCAGTTGCCGCCGATCCAGTCGCGGCCGCCCTTGGCGAGGGCATCCTTGATCACGTTCATGTTGACCGGATCGAGGATGATGACCGCCTTCGGGTCCATGCGCAGCGCGGAGGCGGCGTCGATCCAGTGGCCGTTCCAGCCGGCCGCGCGCAGCTTGGGATACACCTCGTTGGTGTAGTCGCCGCCCTGGCAGGTGACGATGATGTCCATCGCCTTGAGTTCGTCGATGCTCTTGGCGTCCTTCAGCGCCGGCGCGTCCTTGCCGAAGCTGGGCGCCTTGCCGCCCGGATTGGAGGTGGTGAAGAACACCGGCTCGATCAGCGCAAAATCGTTTTCCTCGCGCATGCGCTGCATGAGCACGGAACCGACCATGCCACGCCAGCCAACCAGACCCACTTTTTTCATTTTGATCCCCGATCAGACTTTGTTTGGTTTTATCAGACGATTACAGCGCGGCGATGACCGCGTCGCCCATTTCCTTGGTGCCGACGCGGCGGGTGCCCGGCTCGTAGATGTCGCCGGTGCGGTAACCGGCGGCGAGCACCTTCTTGACCGCCGTTTCGATGCGCTGGGCCTGGGCTTCGAGGTTGAAACTGTAGCGCAGCATCATCGCCGCCGACAGCATCGTGGCCAGCGGGTTGGCAAGGTTCTTGCCGGCGATGTCGGGCGCCGAACCGTGACTCGGCTCGTACATGCCCTTGCCTTCGGCGTTGAGCGAGGC
>SSSX01000776.1 GCA_015657735.1 Zoogloeaceae bacterium | reverse complement strand
TGCAGGCCAGCCCGACCTTGCGCCACAAGCTGTTCCAGGTCGATTTCCTGGCCACCCTGAGCGGCCAGCTGATGGCCACGCTGATCTACCGCAAGCCGATCGACGACGACTGGGCAGCAGCGGCCAGCGAACTCGCCGCCAAGCTGGGCATCGAGGTGATCGGGCGCAGCCGCGGCATCAAAAAAGTGATCGGCCGCGACTGGCTGCTCGAAGGCTTCGAGTTGAACGGCCGCCAGCTGGTTTACCAGCAGATCGAAGGCAGCTTCTCCCAGCCCAACGGCGAGGTGAACCGCCAGATGCTCGGCTGGGCCTGCCAGCAGGCGGCTGGCCTGGGCGGCGACCTGATCGAGTTGTATTGCGGCAACGGCAATTTCACCGTCGCCCTCGCCCCGCTCTTCGACCGCGTACTGGCCACCGAAGTCAGCAAGACCTCGGTGCGGGCGGCCGAATACAATTTCGCCGCCAACCAGGCCGACAACGTCAGCGTCGTCCGCCTGTCCAGCGAGGAAATCAGCGCCGCCATGGCCGGCACCGAAACCTTTAAGCGCCTGCAGCACGTCGATCTCGGCCAGTACCGCTTCTCGACCATCTTCCTCGACCCGCCGCGGGCCGGGCTGGATGCGCAGACCCTGGAACTGGCGGCCGGCTTCGACAACATCCTCTACATCTCGTGCAACCCCGAGACCCTGCGCGCCAACGTCGCTGCCCTGCACGCCAGCCACGAAATCAAGGCTGCCGCCGTCTTCGACCAGTTTCCCTACACCCACCACCTGGAAAGCGGGCTGCTGCTCAGCCGCCGCTCCGGCAAGGCAGCGGGCGGGTCCGGCACACTGTAACAATATTTATTCACATTAACGGACATGGCGTTTCAAACAGCTGATTCAAAACCATAATTTTTTATGCGGCAGTGCACCATTATGAAAAATAATTGTTACAATGGCGCCGTTGTAATTTTGAATTAGTCACTTGAGGAGATTTGTATGTCGATCAACGCCGAACAATTCGCCGCTGCCAACAAGGCTGCCGTCGATTCCCTGCTTTCCGTCGCCAACACCGCCCTCGCGTCCGCCGAGCGCATCGCCAACCTGAATCTGGAAACCGCCCGTTCCGTGGTTGAAGATTCCGCCGCCAACGCCAAGGCCCTGCTCGGCGCGAAGGACGTCAAGGAAGCCATGACCATCCAGGCCTCCCTGGCCCAGCCGAACATCGACAAGGCCGTCGCCTACTCGAAGTCGGTCTACGAAATCACCAGCGAAAACCAGGAAGCGCTGACCAAGATGGTCGAAGCCCAGTTCGGCGATTTCCAGAAGTCGGTTGCCGACATGCTCGACAAGGCCGCCAAGTCCGCCCCGGCCGGTTCCGACGTTGCCGTCGCTGCCGTGCAAAGCGCCATCGCCGCTGCCAACTCGGCCTTCGACACGATGCGCAAGTCGGCCAAGCAAATGACCGACCTGGCCCAGAGCAACATCGTCGCCGCCACCAGCGCCACCACCAAGGCCGCCAAGAAGGCCTCCGGCAAGTAATCCGGCAAGCCACCCCGCCGGCCCGGCCGGCGGCAGCAAAAAGCCCACGGCATGCCGTGGGCTTTT
>SSSX01000775.1 GCA_015657735.1 Zoogloeaceae bacterium | reverse complement strand
CATCGGTGAGAGCAGGAACTTGGAGAGGTCGGGCGCCGGCTTGTCGGGCATCAGGGCGAGCAGCTCGGCGGCGCGGGCGCTCATCACCATGAAGTCGGCCCGGTTGCCCCAGTGGAACAGGCTGTACTTGGTCCGGTGGCGCTCGACCTGCATGGTGAAGGGCTCGCCGTTGCAGGTCCCGTTGAACAGCGACTGACCCAGGCTCCAGTCGGAGAGGATCTCGAAGCTCTGGCCGTTGTACTCGACGTGATAGCCGCCGGCGATCGGCCGGGCAACGACGCGATGCTGCTCGTTGCCGGCCGGATTGAGGCGGACCACGCACCACTGGTCGCCGACCAGGCGCTCATGGCCCGGCAACTGGCCGGAGACCGAGGCGCCGCGGTCGGTGTAGGCGCGGTACACATAGGCAGCGACCGAGACGAGCAGGGCCGGGTCGTCGTGCGGCACCATCGAGGCGTCGAAGCCGGTCGGGTAGTGCTTGGGGATGAAGCCGGTGTCGAAGATTCCGGAGTGGAAGACCGGATGCTGCATCAGCGCGGCCTGGAAGGGGATGTTCGAGGAAATGCCGCGAATGACGAAGGCGTTCAACGCATCGCGCATGCGAGCGATGGCGCTGGCCCGGTCGCGGCCGTGCACGATCAGCTTGGCGATCATCGAATCGTAGAACATCGAGATCTCGCCGCCGTCGTAGACACCGGTATCGACGCGGGTCGTGCCGCTGGCATCGGTGGCATCGGCCGGCGGCTGGAACTTGACCAAGCGGCCGGTCGACGGCAGGAAGCCGCGGAAGGGGTCTTCGGCGTTGATCCGGCACTCCATGGCCCAGCCGTCGATCCTGACGTCGGCCTGGCTGAGCGGCAGCTTCTCCCCGTAGGCGACGCGGATCATCTGTTCAACCAGGTCGAGGCCGGTGATCAACTCGGTAACCGGGTGCTCGACCTGCAGGCGGGTGTTCATTTCCAGGAAGTAGAACTCCTTGGTCGCCCCGGAGACGACGAACTCGACCGTGCCGGCCGACTCGTAGTTAACGGCACGGGCCAGGGCCACCGCCTGCTCGCCCATCGCCTTGCGCATTTCCGGGTCGACGAATGGGGACGGCGCCTCCTCGATGACCTTCTGGTGGCGGCGCTGGATAGAGCAGTCGCGCTCGTTCAGGTAGACGTAGTTGCCGTGCGAGTCGCCGAGCACCTGGATTTCGATGTGGCGCGGCTCGAGCACGTACTTCTCGATGAAGACGCGGTCGTCGCCGAAGGAGTTGCGGGCTTCGTTGACGCAGGACGAGAAGCCCTCGTGCGCCTCGGCATCGTTGTAGGCGACGCGCAGACCCTTGCCGCCGCCACCGGCCGAGGCCTTGATCATCACCGGGTAGCCGATGCCCTGGGCGATCTTGACCGCCTCGTCCGGGCCGGCAATGGCGTCGTTATAGCCGGGGATGGTATTGACCTTGGCTTCGATGGCCAGCTTCTTCGACTCGATCTTGTCGCCCATCTTGGCGACCGAGTAATGCTTCGGGCCGATGAACTTGATGCCTTCTTCCTCAAGGCGGCGCGAGAAGGTGGCGTTTTCCGACAGGAAGCCGTAGCCCGGATGCACGGCTTCGGCACCGGTCTGTTTGCACGCTGCGATGATCTTGTCCATCACCAGGTACGACTCTTTCGACGCGGCCGGGCCGATGCAGA
Organism: Zoogloeaceae bacterium; assembly: GCA_015657735.1. Lineage (GTDB taxonomy): Bacteria > Pseudomonadota > Gammaproteobacteria > Burkholderiales > Rhodocyclaceae > Zoogloea. The sequence continues at coordinate 500 of SSSX01000775.1, read as the reverse complement.
CGGCTTCGTCGGCGAGGTCGACGTGCAGCGCGTCCTTGTCGGCTTCCGAATAGACGGCGACGGTCTTGATGCCCATCTTGCGGGCGGTCTTGATGACGCGGCAGGCGATTTCGCCGCGGTTGGCAATCAGGATCTTAGTGAACATTGCATGTTCCTGGTGAGGAGCGAGGGGCGAGGAGTGAGGCGCCAACCTCCACGTCGCTACCCTCCCTCGAATTTTTCACATGTGTCCTCAAGGCTGGGGGCCGAACGCGGGCACGTTGCCACGCCCTCGATTCCGCCCCTCACGCAACATTCTGCTTACAGCGGAATGTTGCCGTGCTTACGCCACGGGTTTTCCAGTTTCTTGTCGCGCAGCATGGCCAGCGACCGGGCGATGCGCTTGCGGGTAGCGTGCGGCATGACCACGTCGTCGATGAAGCCACGGGCACCGGCCACGAACGGGTTGGCAAACTTGGCCTTGTATTCCGCTTCGCGCTCGGCGAGCTTGGCGGGGTCGT
>SSSX01000118.1 GCA_015657735.1 Zoogloeaceae bacterium | reverse complement strand
TGGTGCTGGTCAATCCGGCCCTCGAGAAGATGTTCGGCTACGCCCCCGGGGAGCTCACCGGCGCGGCGGTCGAACGGCTGGTGCCCGAGCCGATGCGCTCCAACCACCGCATCCAGCGCGAGCTCTACCGCAACGATCCCGACGCGGCCCAGACGTTGATGGCGCGCCGCAACCTCTGCGGGCGGTGCAAGGACGGCTCCGAGCTGGCCATCGAGATCAGCCTCGCCGGCCTGTCGATGGATGGCGCCGAGCATGTCCTCGTCACCGTTTCCGACGTCACCGAGCGCAGCCTGTCGGAAGCCCTGCTGCGCGCCAGCGAGCGGCGCCTGCGGCTGGCCCTCGATGCGGCGCGGGCCGGCTCCTGGGAATGGTTCGTCGACAGCAACAATCAGTTCTGGTCCGACGAGCTGTGGGCGCTCTACGGCCTGCCGCCCGAAGGCCGGATGGCCTCGTCCGAAACCTGGTGGCAGACCATCGACGCCGACGATCGGGAGCGCGTCGTCGCCACCATCGGCGCCGCCCGCCGGGACGGCCTGCCGTTCGAAACCGAGTGGCGCGTGGCGTTGCCGCCCGACGCCGCGCCGCGCTGGCTGCTGTGCTGCGGCCAGCCGGTGTCCGACGAGCAGGGGCGGCTGCTCAGCTACATCGGCATCGTGCTCGACGTGACCGAACGCCGCCTCGGCGAGGAGCGCCGCCGCCAGAGCGAGGCGATGCTGGCGACGATCCTCGACAACGTCGGCGCCTACATCTACATCAAGGACCGCGACTACCGCTACACCTACGCCAACCGGCAGGTCTGCGCGCTGTTCGGGTGCACGCCGCAACAGGTGGTGGGCAAACCCGATGAAGATTTCTTCGATGCCGCCACCGCGGCCAACCTGCGCGGCAACGACCGCCGCGTCCTCGAAGACGGCGAGCGCATCGAGCTCGAGGAAACCAACGCCGACCGCAACACCGGCGCCACCCACAGCTACCTGTCGATCAAGCTGCCGCTGCGCAGTGACGACGGCACGATCTATGCGTTGTGCGGCATCTCGACCGACATCACCGAGCGCAGGCTCGCCGAGGAACGTCTGCGCATGCTGTCCACGGCGGTCGAGCAGAACCCGGCCGGCATCGTGCTGACCGACCTCGCGGCGCGCATCCTCTACGTCAATACGGCCTTCGAGCTGACCTCGGGCTACACGCAGGACGAAGTGCGCGGCCGGAACCCGAGCCTGATGCAGTCCGGCGAGACGCCGCCGGAAACCTTCCGCCAGATGTGGCAGGCGCTGGCCCGCGGCGACACCTGGCATGGCGAACTGATCAACCGCCGCCGCAACGGCGAAACCTTCGTCGAGTCGGCGGTCATCTCGCCGGTGCGCCGCGCCGACGGCAGCATCTCCCACTACCTCGGCATCACCCGCGACATCACCGGCGAGAAGCGCATCGAGCACGAACTGGCGCGCCATCGCCTGCAGCTCGAAAGCCTGGTGGACGAGCGCACCCGCGAGCTCGAACTCGCCAAGGATGCCGCCGAGAGCGCCAGCCGCGCCAAGAGCGCCTTCCTCGCCAACATGAGCCACGAGATCCGCACGCCGCTCAACGCGGTGCTCGGCATGGCCCACATCATGCGGCGCGAAGGTGCCAGCGCGCAGCAGGTCGAGCAGCTCGACAAGATCGACAGCGCCGCCCAGCACCTGCTCGGCGTCATCAACGACATCCTCGACCTGTCGAAGATCGAAGCCGAGAAGTTCCTCCTCGAAGACGGCGAATTCACGCTCGACGGCGTCGTCTCCGGCGTCGCCTCGATGCTCAACGACAAGGTCAATGCCAAGGGCCTGCGCCTCGAGCTGAACGTCGAAAGCCTACCGTGCCTGGTGCGTGGCGACGCGACGCGCTTCACGCAGGCCCTGCTCAATCTGGCCAGCAATGCCGTCAAGTTCACCGAGAAGGGCACCGTGACCCTCGGCCTGCGCGTCGTCGAACGGCGCGACGGGCGCCTGCGGGTGCGCGCCGAGGTACGCGACAGTGGCGTCGGCGTGCCGGCCGACGTGCTGCCCAAACTGTTCGGCGCCTTCGAGCAGGGCGACGCCTCCAACACCCGCAAGTACGGCGGCACCGGCCTCGGGCTGGCGATCACCCGCCGCCTCGCCGAGCTGATGGGCGGCGAGGCCGGTGCCAGCAGCGTCCACGGCGCCGGCAGCACCTTCTGGTTCACCGCCTGGCTGGGCGTCGGCCGGCCGGTCCACGGCAGCGCCCCGGCAAGCGCCGACGCGACGCGCGTCGATGTCCTCGTGCGGCGCGAATTCCCCGGCGCCGAGGTGCTGCTGGTCGAGGACGAACCGGTGAATCAGGAGGTCGCCAAGCTGTTCCTGATGGACGTCGGGCTCGACGTGACGATCGCCGGCAACGGTGCGGTGGCCGTCGATATCCTCAAGGAGCGCGGCTTCGACCTGATCCTGATGGACATGCAGATGCCCGAAATGGACGGTCTCGAAGCCACCCGCCACATCCGCCGCATTCCCGGCCGCGAAAGCATCCCCATCGTCGCGATGACCGCCAACGCCTTCGCCGAAGACCGGGCGCACTGCATCGAAGCCGGCATGGACGACTTCCTGTCCAAGCCGGTCGAGCCGGAGCGCCTGTTCGGCACGATTCTCAAGTGGCTGCGGCGCGGGCGGACGCCGGGCTAAGGCCGGCGGGCGGGGCTTTGCGTCCGTCCGCCCGTCTTGTAGAGTCGTGCGCCTTTCCTCCGCTTGCGTGGTGAGCCATGACGACGCTGATTGCCGAACTCCGGCGCCTGTATGCCCTTCCCGGCCAGACTCTGCCCGATCCGTCGGCGGCGGCGGAGGGCGGCGGCGATCTGGTCGGCCCCGACGGGCAGGTGCGGACGGTGGTGGTGGGGCTGGCCGGCGCGGCGGCGTGGCCGGCGGTGGCGGCGCTGTGCGAAGGGGTCGAGGCGGAACTCGATCTGCCGGCTCCGGCGGTGTCGGTGGCCGGCGCGGCCGGCTTCCGGGTGTGGTTCTCGCTGGCGTCGGCGGTGCCGCTGGTGCGGGCGGTGGCGTTTGGCGACGGCCTGTGCCGGCGCTTCCTGGCCGAGCTGCCGGCGGCCCACGTCGACCTCCTGCCGACTCCTGCGGGGCGCGGCGCGCTGCCTGTGGTGCCCGCCGCGGAGGGGGCGACGGGGCGGTGGACGGCGTTCATCGACCCGGCCCTCGGCGGCATGTTCGCCGACGAGCCGTGGCTGGCGATGGCCCCCAATCCGGAGCGTCAGGCCGATCTGCTGGCGGGTTTCGCGAGCATCGCGGCGGCGGATTTCGAGCGCGTGATGGCGATGCTCGGGGCCGCCGCGGCCGTTTCGCCGGCCGCTGCAGGGCCGGCCGCCGGCGGCGCCTTCAGCGATCCGAAAGGTTTTCTGCTCGCCGTGATGAACGACCCGGGGGTGAGCCTGGCGCAGCGGATCGAAGCCGCCCGGGTGCTGCTGCCGTATTTCGAACGGGCGCCGTAGCGCGACGAACCCGTTCGCCCGCCTCAGCCCAGTTTCTTCTTCAGGATCTCGTTCACCTGCGCCGGGTTGGCCTTGCCCTTGCTGGCTTTCATGCACTGGCCGACTAGCGCGTTGAAGGCTTTTTCCTTGCCGGCGCGGAATTCCTCGACCGACTTCGGGTTGGCGGCCAGCACTTCGTCGATGATGGCTTCGATGGCGCCGCTGTCGGTGACCTGCTTGAGGCCCTGGGCGTCGATGATGGCGTCGGCCGAGCCGCCTTCGCCATTCCACAGCGCATCGAACACCTTTTTCGCGATGGCGTTGGAAATGGTGTTGTCGGCGATGCGCTGGACCAGGCCGGCCAGTTGCGCGGCGCTCACCGGGCTGGCGGCGATGTCCAGCTCGGCCTTGTTGAGGCGCGCGGCGAGTTCGCCCATCACCCAGTTGGCGCAGGTCTTGGCATTGGCGCTGCCGGCGGCGGCGACGGTGGCGAGGTAGAACTGGGCGGTTTCGCGGCTGGCGGTGAGTGTCGTCGCGTCGTACGCCGAGAGGCCGTATTCGCCCTGGAAGCGGGCCGCCAGCGCGACCGGCAGTTCGCGCAGCTCGCCGTGCACGCGGGCGATCCAGTCAGCGCCGATGAGCAGCGGCAGCAGGTCGGGGTCGGGGAAGTAGCGGTAGTCGTGGGCGTCTTCCTTGCTGCGCATGGCGCGGGTTTCGCCGCTGTCGGGGTCGAACAGCACGGTGGCCTGGTGAACCTTGCCGCCGTCCTCGATGAGGTCGATCTGCCACTGGATCTCGTATTCGATGGCCTGCTGCAGGAAGCGGAAGCTGTTGAGGTTCTTGATCTCGCGGCGGGTGCCGAACGC
>SSSX01000774.1 GCA_015657735.1 Zoogloeaceae bacterium | reverse complement strand
TTGCCATGGCTCCGCGACGCACCGCCCAGGTGGCCCTGACGGCCCTGCTGCTACTCGGCTGCGCTTTCGTGCTCAGCCCGTTCTTCGCCGCGATCCTGTTTGCCGGCACGGTGTGCATCACCACCTGGCCGCTGTACGCCAAGCTGCAGCGGCGCCTGCGCGGGCGCGACGGGCTGGCCGCGCTGACCATGACGCTGCTCCTCACCGCCGTGCTGCTGGTGCCGATGCTCGGTCTGGCCGCCTCGCTGACCGACGCGGTGGTCGAAGTCGTGGACTGGGCGCGCAGCGCCATCGAACAATCCGACGGCCGTCCGCCGGCGTGGCTGAAGGACATTCCGGTGGTCGGCGCCGACCTCGACGCCTACGTGCGCAAGCTGACCCACAGCCAGGCCGAAATGCGCAAGCTGGCCCTGCAGGGCATCGAGCCGGCCCGCAAGTTCGCGCTCGGCCTCGGCGGCGTGCTCGGCCAGGCGATGCTGCAGATCGCGCTGGTGCTGTTCATCGGCTTCTTTTTGTACCGCGACGGGGCGCACATCTACGCGCAGCTCGAAACCGGCGCCGCGCGCCTCGGCGGCGAGTTCGGCGGCGATCTGCTCGAACTGGCCGCCAACACCGTCAAGGCGGTGATGATCGGCATCGTCGGCACCGCCGCCGCGCAGGCGCTGGTGGCGCTGATCGGCTTCCTGATCGCCGGCGTGCCGGGCGCGCTGCTGCTGGCGGCGGGCACGTTCTTCCTGTCGCTGGTGCCGATCGGCCCGCCGCTGATCTGGGGCGGGGCCGCCTTCTGGCTCTACCAGCAGGGCGACAACGGGTGGGCGATCTTCATGGTGCTGTGGGGCTCGCTGGCGATCAGTTCGGTGGACAACTTCCTCAAGCCCTTCCTGATCAGCCGCACGGCCAGCCTGCCGATCCTGCTGATCGCCCTCGGCGCCTTCGGCGGCGTGCTGGCCTTCGGCTTCATCGGGCTGTTCCTCGGCCCGACCTTCCTTGCCCTCGGTCAGGCATTGTTCAGGGAATGGACATCCCGCCCGGTCGACAAACCGAACAATAACGTCGTGGATCTCCACCGATGATCGAAACCGATGCCATCCAGGGCGGCCGGCCCGACCCCTCTGCGCGCCTGATCGGCACCCAGCGCGCCAGCAGCCAGGAGGAAGCCCTCGAACGGGCGCTGCGCCCGAAGCGCCTCGCCGACTACGTCGGCCAGCAGAAAATCCGCGATCAGCTGGAAATCTTCATCCAGGCCGCC
>SSSX01000773.1 GCA_015657735.1 Zoogloeaceae bacterium | reverse complement strand
TGGCCATGTTGCCGTCCACCACGTTGTCGATGAAGACGTCCCAGCACTGGCCCCAGGTGTCGTTCCAGCCGGGGTACTTGGCTTCGAGCCAGGCGCGCTCGTCGGGGGTGACACCGGCGGCCGGGTTCCACCACAGGGTCGGGCGCCAGTAATAAGACCCGAGATGCATGCCGTGATGGGTCTGGGAAAGATCCTTGAGGAAGATGTCCCAATACCAGGGCAGGTCCAGCCCCATGTCGGTGAGCGCCCGCTCAAACTGGGCGACGATCCACTCCTCCATGAACTCCTTGAAGGACTGCTTGCGGTGCTCCAGGGGGGTGTAATAGTCCATGATCGGGCCAGTGAGCACGGAGAACAGCTTCCACGCCCCCCACACCGCAATATCCACCCGCTTCTGGGCCTCGGCCTTGTGGCCGTTCTCGATCAGCACCTTGAGGGCCGGGCCGCCGATCTGGGCGTGGCGCGACTCGTCGGTCTGGATGCTGGAGATGAGGTTGGCGAAGGTGTGGTCGCCGGCCTCGGCCGCATCGGCCGCCAGCCCCAGGAACTGCATATTGGTGAAGCCGGTTTCGAAGCTGAAGGTCAGCATGATGGAAACGCTGATGGCGTCCCGGGTCATCATGATGTCGTCGAAGAAATGGCGGGCGGCGATCATCGCCCACTCATTGGTGTCGTAGGCCTTGAAGGCCCAGTCCATCTGGCGGTCCTTGGCCACGTGCTCGTGCGGGAAATAGAGCTGCATCTGGCCGTGGCGGATCTCGTCCATGCAGCCCAGCGTAGCCATGTTGCGCATGCCCGGCGCCTTCGAAAAACGCATCATGCGCGCCTCGGCGCTGGCGGCCGCGTATTCGCCGCGGGCGATGGCGCCGTAATGCGCCTTCATCACCGATTTCCAGCCCGGATCGGCATTCTCGAAAATACGGCTGCGCTCCAGCGCCGCCTTCACCGAATAGGCGCCGGCATCCTTTTCGCGCTGGACTTTGACGTATTCCGGATAAGTCTGCTTGTAGGGTTCGTCGTAGTTTTCCCACGCACTCAGCGGCAGACCGAATTCGCCCGACAGCCGGGGCGGAAACAATTCGTCTTCGGTGACGTATTTGGGTGTCCAGTTGGTTGAACGGGCCAGGTCATACCAGTCCATCCGATTGAGTACGGCCATTGATCTCTCCTCATAACGGGATGCAGGCGCCCTGCAGCTCCCCCTTCGCCCGGTCGCTCTGCGGCAACCGTGGGAGGAAAGTTATAAGGAAACGGGGAGGCCGGATATTAGACGATGGTTTAGCTGCTCCGCAGCAAGGCCGCGCCGCGCGCCCCTCAGGCGTCGGCGAATAGCGTCACGAACTGGTCGCGGAACCAGCACACCGCCGGATCGTGGTCCGACCGGACATGCCATTGGGCGGAAATCGTGAAGCGCGGCGTCGGATAGGGAAAAGGCTTGCTGACCAGCGCATCGAGGCGCGCCGTCATCGATGCGGCGAGCCGGCCCGGAATCGTCAGCAGCATGTCGGAATCGGCGATCACCGCGGCCAGCCCCAGCCCGTGCCTGGCCGTGAACACGATGCGCCGGGTGGCACTTCGCGCCATCAGCAGGGTATCCAGCGCGCGCATCAGAACCGGGTAACTCTCGCCGCCGGGCCGGTAGTCGACGTGGCGGGCCGCGAGGTAATCGCC
>SSSX01000772.1 GCA_015657735.1 Zoogloeaceae bacterium | reverse complement strand
TTCGACGTCGTCCTGCTCGACATCAGCATGCCGGTCATGTCGGGCGAGGAGGTGCTTGCCCGGGTGCGTGCCGACAGTCGGCTCGGCGGCCTGCGCGTGATCGCCTATACTGCCCATGCGCTCCCTGAAGAGAAACAGCGCCTGCTCGATGCCGGCTTCGACGAACTGCTGATCAAGCCGATCACCCTCAAGGCGGTCGAAGCAATCCTCGTCGGCTGAGGGGCGGGAGCCGTTGAAGTTGCGGGAAAAAACCGATTGTGCGGTCGCACAATCAGTCAGGATTTAAAATATAATATATATAAGACTTGGCGCCCCGCCGATCAGGCCCGACCAGAAAGGCCATACAAGAACGAAGGGTGCTGGTCCGAGAGGGAGATGCGCGTCGGCCGTCCGCGGTCGTTGTGCAAGACAGCATCACCGTAATGTAACCACCGTCTATGAAGGATCTACCCATGCTTGAAGCCTACCGCCAGCACGTTGCCGAGCGCGCCGCCCTTGGCATCCCTCCGCTGCCCCTGTCGAAGCAGCAAACCCAGGCCTTGGTCGAGTTGCTGCAGAATCCGCCGGCCGGCGAAGAAGCGTTCCTGGTAGACCTGCTGACCTATCGCGTGCCCGCCGGTGTCGATGACGCCGCCAAGGTGAAGGCCGAATTCCTGGCCAAGGTTGCCAAGAGCGAAGTCGCCTGCGGCCTGGTTTCCAAGGTGAAGGCCACCGAGCTGCTCGGCACCATGCTCGGCGGCTACAACGTCAAGCCGCTGATCGACCTGCTCGGCGACGCCGAGTGCGGCGCCGCTGCCGCCGAAGGCCTCAAGAAGACCCTGCTGGTCTTCGACTACTTCCACGACGTCGCCGAGCTGGCCAAGGCCGGCAACGCCAACGCCAAGGCGGTGATGCAGTCGTGGGCCGACGGCGAGTGGTTCACCTCCCGTCCCGAAGTGCCGGCCAGCCAGAAGCTCACCGTCTTCAAGGTCACCGGCGAAACCAACACCGACGACCTGTCCCCGGCGCCGGACGCCTGGTCGCGCCCCGATATCCCGCTGCACGCGCTGGCCATGCTGAAGAACCCGCGTCCGGGCATCGAGGCCGACGAGCCGGGTACCCGCGGCCCGCTCAAGCAACTCGAGGCGCTGGCCGCGAAGGGCAACCTGATCGCCTACGTCGGCGACGTGGTCGGCACCGGCTCCTCCCGCAAGTCCGCCACCAACTCGGTGCTGTGGTTCACCGGCGAAGACATTCCCTTCGTTCCGAACAAGCGTTTTGGCGGCGTGTGCCTGGGTTCCAAGATCGCCCCGATCTTCTTCAACACGATGGAAGATGCCGGCGCGCTGCCGATCGAAATCGACGCCGGCCAGATGGACATGGGCGACGAGATCGAACTGAAGATCGACCAGGCCAGCGGCAAGGTTTCCGCCACCAAGAACGGCGCCACGATCGCCGAATCCCAGCTCAAGACCCTCGTCATCCTCGACGAAGTCCGTGCCGGCGGCCGCATTCCGCTGATCGTCGGTCGCGGCTTGACCACCAAGGCCCGCGAAGCCCTTGGCCTGGCCCCGTCCACGCTGTTCCGCCTGCCGCAGAACCCCGCCGACAACGGCAAGGGCTTCTCGCTGGCGCAGAAGATGGTCGGCCGCGCCTGTGGTCTGCCGGAAGGCCAGGGCGTGCGTCCGGGCACCTACTGCGAGCCGAAGATGACCACCGTCGGCTCCCAGGACACCACCGGCCCGATGACCCGCGACGAACTCAAGGATCTGGCCTGCCTCGGCTTCTCGGCCGATCTGGTGATGCAGTCCTTCTGCCACACCGCCGCCTATCCGAAGCTGGTGGACGTGCGCATGCACCGCGAACTGCCGTCCTTCATCTCGACCCGTGGCGGCGTGTCGCTGCGTCCGGGCGACGGCGTGATCCACTCCTGGCTGAACCGCCTGCTGCTGCCGGATACCGTCGGCACCGGCGGCGACTCCCACACCCGCTTCCCGATCGGCATCTCCTTCCCGGCCGGTTCCGGCCTGGTGGCCTTCGCCGCCGCCACCGGCGTCATGCCGCTGGACATGCCCGAATCGGTGCTGGTGCGCTTCAAGGGCAGCATGGAAGACGCGACCAAGCGCGGCATCACGCTGCGCGATCTGGTCAACGCGATCCCGCTGTACGCGATCAAGGCCGGC
>SSSX01000771.1 GCA_015657735.1 Zoogloeaceae bacterium | reverse complement strand
TTGCCGCGCGCCTTCGGTCTGTGGGACAACGTCTTTGCCGACGTGAACCGTCATGCCCGCAGCGCGAGTCACCGCCAGGAGCGCCTGTCGGCGGCTCTCGAGCGCTTCCGCCAAGCCAGCCAAGCGATGCCCCACGGGCTGATGTTCCTGTCGAACGCGCACACCATCGAATGGGTCAATCGGCAGGGCGAGCAGCAGTTTGGCCTCGACCGCACCCGTGACCAGGGCACGCCGGTCACCAACATCGTCCGCCAGCCGGATTTCGTCCGCTATCTGCAGGACGGCCGCTACGACGAGCCGCTGAGTTTCACGATCGGCCGTCCGGTGGCCCGCACGCTGATGGTCCATGTCGTGCCGTTCAGCGACGACATGCGCCTGCTGATGTCGGAGGACATCACCCAGGGCCAGCGCGTCGAGGCGATGCGGCGCGATTTCGTCGCCAACGTGTCCCACGAGATGCGCACCCCGCTGACCGTGGTGGCGGGATTCCTCGAAACCGTCATCGACGGCCTCGACGATCTGGACAAGGACGACATCCGTCACTACCTGGGCCTGGCCTCGGAACAGGCCGGCCGCATGCAGCGCCTGATCCAGGATCTGCTGACCCTGTCGGCGCTCGAAACCGGCGCGCCGGTCCAGCACGAAGAGCCGGTGGATGTGGTGGCGCTGCTCGAGGAGGTGCGCCAGGAGGCCGCCGCGGTGTCGGGCGGCCGCCATAGCATCGAACTGGAATGCACGACCGGCGCCCGTCTGCTCGGCAATGCGAAGGAGCTGTACAGCTCTTTCGCCAATCTGGCGATCAATGCGGTGCGCTACACGCCGGCCGGCGGTCACATCCGCATCAGCTGGCGGCAGCGCGGAGCGGTGGTCGAATACACGGTCGAGGACGACGGCATCGGCATCGCGACCGAGCACATCCCGCGCCTGACCGAACGTTTCTACCGGGTGGACCGGGGGCGTTCGCGGGAGACCGGCGGTACCGGCCTCGGCCTGGCGATCGTCAAGCACGTGTTGAGCCGCCATCAGGGCGATCTGCTGATCGACAGCGAACCGGGCCGCGGCAGCCGCTTCACGGCGAGCTTCCCGGTGCGGCGGCTGGTGGAGCAGGGCTACGAGGGCTGATGACGGGGACGGCACGCTGGCGCCGGCCGGCGCGCCGCCCGCGGTTCAAAGCGTCGTCCGCGCTCAGGCGGCGATGAAGTCGTAGGTCGCCTGGTCGAAGTTGGTACCGCGGGCGATCAGGTTGCCGAGTCGAATCTGGCGCGGTTCGCCGTGGTGAAGTTCGACCACCCGGTCGGCGTGGAACCAGCCGCCCGGCAGGACGATGGTTGCCGGCGCACGCATGGCGGCGATTTCGGGCAGCAGGAAGCCCTGCGCGTAGGGCTCGTGGGGATTGACGTTGACACCGGTGCTGCGCACCGCCACGGCGGTCGGCAGGCCGGCCAGCAGATGGATGCCGGCCATCAGCGTGCCGTCCGGCTCGTACATCAGCCAGCTCACCTGGCCGAGCAGATACTGGTTGCCGTCGCTCGGCTTGATGCCGACCATCTGGTGGTGCTCGATGCGCTGGCCGGGGTGCTTGCGCTGGAGACGGAAACCCGACACGGAGTGGTCGACGGTCTGCCATTCGTCGATCGCGAAGCCACGCCGCAGCACCTCGGCTTCCGGGTTGATGACGTCGGGCACTTCGTCTTCGACGCGGGCGCCGAAGGTGATCACGTTGATGTCGTAACGGCTGCCGATGGTCTGGCGGCGGTTCGGCGGCACGAACTCCTTGCCCGAAACCAGCAGGCCGATGGCATCCCAGTCGGTGCAGATCTTGTTGCCGCCCTTCTTGCTGCGCCGCGGAAAACGGCGGCCGGCGGCCGACATGCCCCACGGGCGGTACAACGACACCAGCAGCCGCGCGCAGGCCGGCTGGGAGCAGTCGTCGCCGAGGCCGAGGGACGCCGGCGTGGTGCCCTGCTTGAATTCGGCGAGCATGGCCTTGATCTGGGCGGCCAGGCGATGGCCGTCGAAGCGGCGCATGCCGGGCCGCGCGCCGATCAGCGCGATCGGACGCAGGCCGTGGTCTTCGCTCAGATCGAGGCCGTAGGCGCGCGCGTCGTCCTTTTCCCAGCTGCTCTGCATGATGCAGTACGGCGCGAAGCGCTGGGCCCAGCGGCAGATCCAGTTGAGTTCGCGCTGATTGCGGCCGTAGGGGTTGGTGAGGTCGACCAGCAGCAGCGCGATGTAGGCTTCGTCGGGGCTCTGGGCTTTCCAGGTGTTGTTGAGCGGGTCGATCACCCGGCTGTGGGTGATGCCCGCGCGTTCGGCTTCGAGGAAGGCGGCGTGCACGGCCTTCCAGGCGCCGGGCGGTTCGGCGCGGTGGGCGCGGAAGTATTCGATGATGACCTGGCCGAGATACTGGATGCGGCGCTGGGCGAGCAGCGGCCACTGGGCGCGGAACTCGTCGCTGCCGCTGCCGCCTTCGGCAAGGCGCGCGTAAGCGGTGCTGAGGGCCGTCCACAGGCGCACCACCTGACGCAGCGTGGCGTCCTCCTGGCTGTCGGGCGGCAGCGGATGGGCGGCGTAGCGCGACGACATCTCGTGCTGGACGAAGGTGATCGTCTGGCGGGCCGATTCGAGCACCTCGAGCTGCTCCTCCGGGCCGAGCGGGCTGGCCAGCAGGCCCTCGAGCATGCGCACGAGGGTGACGTGGCTTTCGGTCGCGTTGAGGGTGTGCAGGTTGCGCAGCAGTTTGCGGTATTGATCCACGCTGCGCAGATCGGTGTAGGTCTGGGGGCTGTCCGCCATGGAAGCTTTCTCCGGGTTCAGCCGGCAATGTGCTCGGCGATGGCGTTGCGCACCGCCAGGGCCAGACGTGCGTCGTCGACTTCCGGCGCCGGCGACATGCCACCCTTGCGCTGGGCCACGCCCCACACGGGTTGGGGGAAGTGGCGGTCGTCGAGATAGCGCGGGATGAGGTGCCAGTGCAGATGGGGAACGACGTTGCCGAAACTGGCCAGATTGATCTTGTCCGGCGCGAAGCATTCGCGCAGCGCCACCTCGACCGCCATCAGGATGTTGAAGCAGTGGCGCTGCTCGGCCGGCGAGAGGTCGCTCATCTCGGCCACGTGCTCGTTCCAGACCAGCCGGCAGTAGCCGGGATAATCCGGATCGTCGATGCGGATCACGCGGCAGCTGGCGTCGTGCCAGAGGACGTTCTCCCCGTCGGGGAAGCACAGCGGGCAGTCTTTCGGGGCGCTTGTCGGCATGGAGGTTCGACCCGGCGTGTTACGGAATATCCGGCGATTCTAGCCCGGATGGATCGCAAATTATCATCGATGCGGGCGTGTGACGTAATTCATAAAATTGTGCTTCCTGATAATTTTGACATTCCGGCCTCAGGCGGACGGCGGATTTGCCGGCGTGAAGGCGCAGGTCGTCGCCGGACCGGCGCGCAGCGCGCCGTCGACGAACAGCATCAGCGTGCCGGCGGGGATCGGCGTCCAGCTTTCGTTGTCGGTCAGCGGCGTGGTCGCGACGACGGCGACCCGGTCGCCGGGGCGGGTCAGTTCGCGGAAGTCGACGCTGATGTCCTGATCCTTCAGATGGGCGCTGGCGAAGGGCGCCTGGCGGACGATGTAGGTCAGCCGCGAGGCGCAGTGGGCGAACAGGAAGGCGCCGTTGGACAGCAGGAAGTTGAACTCGCCGTGGCGGCCGACCTCGGAGGCCACTTCCTGCACCGTGGCGAACAGCGCGTCGAGCGGCGGCTCGCCTTCGGGGAAGCGCTGGCGCAGGGTTTCCATCAGATGGCAGAAGGCGAGTTCCGAGTCGGTTCCGCCGACCGGCAGGTAGTCGCCGCGCAGCGCCGGCCGGAAGCCGTGCAGGTTGCCGTTGTGGGCGAACACCCAGTAGCGCCCCCACAGTTCGCGCTGGAAGGGATGGGTGTTTTCGAGGCTGACCACGCCCTGGGTGGCCTTGCGGATGTGGGCGATGACGTTCAGCGAGTGGATCGGGTAGCTGCGCACCAGTTCGGCCACTTTCGAGCCGCTGCTGGCTTGCGGGTCGAGAAACAGGCGCACCCCGCGCCCCTCGAAAAAGGCGATTCCCCATCCGTCGCCGTGGACGTCGGTGAGCCCGCCGCGGGCCTGGAAACCGGCGAACGAGAAGCAGATGTCCGTCGGCGTGTTGCAGTTCATTCCGAGTAGCTGGCACATTTTGGCGATACTGTCGTTTCATGCGGCGCCCGGCATCGTCGCTCAACTCCGCCAGCCGGGCTGCCGTTAGCGAAGCAAAATTCACGGATACACCATGACGAGTCCCACCTTAACCGACTACGCGGCGCAGATCGACGCCGCGGGTCGCCTGCTTTCGACCGCACGGCGCATCCTGTTCATCACCGGTGCCGGGCTGTCGGCCGATTCCGGCCTGCCCACCTACCGCGGTGTCGGCGGCCTGTATGAAGGCGCCCTCACCGATGTCGGCCTGCCGATCGAACAGGCCCTGTCGGGCACGATGTTCGCCGAGCGGCCCGACATCGCGTGGCGTTACCTGGCGCAGATCGAGGCGAGCTGCCGCGGCGCCCGCCCCAACGCCGGCCACTACGCCATCGCGCGCCTCGAGGCGCTGCACGGCGCGGTGACGGTGCTGACCCAGAACGTCGACGGTTTCCATCTCGCCGCCGGTTCGCGCGATGTGATCGAGATGCACGGCACCCTGCGCCGGCTGCGCTGCGTCGACTGCGGCCGCGTCCGGCAGGTCGATAGCTACGCCGGCCTGTCGATCCCGCCGGCGTGTCCGCACTGCGGCGGCGTGATCCGCCCGGACGTGGTGCTGTTCGGCGAGAGCCTGCCCGACCAGGCGGTGCATCGCTTCGAGCGGGTGCTCGCCGCCGGGCCCGACTTGATCGTCTCTGTCGGCACCGGCAGCGCCTTCCCGTACATCGCCGGGCCGGTCGTGGCGGCCATCGAGCACGGCGTGCCGACCATCGAGATCAATCCCGGCCGCACGCCGCTGTCGGAGCAGGTGGATTTCCGCTTCCGCCTGCGCGCCGCCGAAGCCCTGCCGGCCCTGCTCGACGCCTCCGGCTACACGCTCGACACCGGGCGGGGCTAAGCGGCCGTGGTCACAAGGTTGGGACTCCGCGCCCGGCCCGTCCTACAATCCCCGCTTTTTTCCCCGGTTCGCCCGTCTTGGAACTCGCCCGCCTTCTCGCCCAGCTCGACGACGCCCTGCTCGGCGAACTGTTTTCCGCCAACGCGCTGACCCGCGCCCGCGCCTACGTCGGGCGGGTGCGCAACATCGAGACTGCCGGCAACCAGCTGCAGGCACTCGTGCAGGGCAGCGAAGCGGTGCCTTACCGGGTCTCGGTGCGGGTCGAGCGGCGCGAATTCTTCGGCAAGAGCAGCGTCGAGCTGGCCACCCGCTGCACCTGCCCGGTGGGCAACCGCTGCAAGCACGCCGCCGCGCTGATCCTCGCTGCGCGCCGTCCCGGCACGCTGGTGGACCGGCCGCGCGCCGAGATCGTGGCGTGGGCCAAGACCCTCGGCGAGCGCGTCGCCAAGGCTGCGGCGCCGAAAAAGCCGATCGCCGCCAAGGAAGGCATCTTCTACCTGTGCAGCGCCTGGCAGGGCGGCGACGACGTCGAGTTCAGCCTGCTCAAGGCGCGCCTCGGCCCCGCCGGCGAACCGGCCGGCGCCATCGGCGAGTGGTACAACTACGAACAGGCGCTGCTCAAGCCGCCGTCCTTCGTCCGCGACGAGGACATGCAGATCTTCCGCCAGCTGCGCGAGATGAGCCGTCGCGGCGGCGGCTACGGCCGGCCGGCGCTGCGCGGCGCCGACGGGCGGGCGCTGCTCGAAGCGGCGCTGGCCACCGGACGCACCTGCATGGCGATGGACGACAGCGGCGCGATCACGCCGCTCGCCGCCGGCCCGCTGCGTCCCGGCCGGCTCGAATGGGCGCCGGTCGAGGGCGGCCTCAAGGCCCGCCTGCGCGTCGAGCCGGCCGCCGCGCTGGTGATCCGCACCGAGCCGCCGATGTACCTCGACGCCGGGCGCCAAGAGGCCGGCCGGGTCAGCATCGACGGCGGCGCGGCGATCGCCGAGGTTCTCGCGCTGCCGCCGCTGTCGGCGGTCGAGCTGCCGGTGGTGGCCGGCGCGCTGGCCCAGGTTGCCCCCGGGCTGCCGTCGCCGCATGGCACCGCCGCCGACCTGCCCATCGTCGACGCGCCATGCCGGCCGCTGCTCGCGCTGCAAACCCTGCACTGCTGGAGCTGGCGCAAGCACCGCGGCTACCCGGTCGATTTCGTCGGGCGCGACTACGACGTCGCCAGCCCGCTTTTCGCCTATGGCGAGGCGCGTTTCGAACCCGGCTCGACCTACGATCTGGCGACCCTCCCGGACGGCCGGGCGGTGCGCGTGCGGCGCGATCCGGCCGCCGAGGAAGCCGCCTGGCGGGCGTTTCTCGACGCCGGCTTCCAGCCGGTCAAGCCGGCCTGGCTGGTGACGGCCGGGCCGCGCCCGGAAGGCATCTTCGGCCTCGACAGCGAAGCCCACTGGACGCACTTCTTCGCCCTCACCGCGCCGCTGCTGCGCGCGGCCGGCTGGCACATCGAGTGTCCGAAGGATTTCCGTCACCGCGTGCTGGTGGCGGACGACTGGCACGTCGACATCCTCGATGCCGACGACGACAGCGGCACCGCCGGCGGGTGGTTCGAACTGTCGCTGGGCATCGAGGTCGAGGGGCGCCGCATCGATCTGGCGCCGATGCTCCACGCCGTCTTCCGGCAAGACCCGCGCTGGCTCGACCGCCGCCAGCTCGACGCGATCCGCGACGACGCGCGGGTCATCGTCCAGCTCGACGACGGCGAACGGGTGGCGCTGCCGGCCGGGCGCATCAAGCCCATCGCGCGCACGCTGGTCGATCTGTTCGATAGCCCGGCGGCAACGCTGCAAGTCTCCCGCTTCGACGCGCCGCGTCTCGCCCAGGCCCTTGCCGACGCCCTCGGCGACGACTGGCAGGGCGACGCCCGGGCCCGCCTCGACGGCTGGCTCGAACGCATCCGCGGCGCCGAAAAGATCGCCCCGGTGGCCGC
>SSSX01000770.1 GCA_015657735.1 Zoogloeaceae bacterium | reverse complement strand
GCAGCAGGGCGGCACCGGTGTTGTGGGCGACGGCCAGCGGCAGGGGCTGTTGCAGCAGCACGTTGGCGATGCCGAGGCTGAGCTGCAGGGTCAGTGCGGCCAGCAGCGCCACGCCGTAGCCACGGCGCCCGGGCTGGCGCAAGAGGCCGAGACCGAAGCTGCCGGCGACGATCAGCACCAGGCCGGCGAACAGGCGATGGGTCCAGTGGATGGCGGTGAGGGCGGCGGCGGGCAGCAGCGCGCCGCTGGCGGTGGCGCCGAGTTCGCGGTCCAGCGTGAAGGCGTGATGGGCATCCATCGCCGGCCACCAGCTGCCCTGGCAGGTCGGGAAGTCGCTGCAGATCGCCGCCGCGTAGTTGCTGCTGACCCAGCCGCCGAGGGCGATCTGGACCAGCACGGCGGCGAGGCTGGCGGCGGCCAGCAGGCGCACCGCGGCGGGGGCGCCGGCGCTGGGTGCGGCGCCGCGGCCTTCGCGCAGCCACAGCACGGCGAGGATGGCCAGCGTGCTCATGCCGCCGAGCAGATGGCTGGTGACGATGACGGGTTTCAGCAGCCGGGTGACGGTCAGCATGCCAAGCAGGGCCTGGGCCATGACGACTGTCACCAGCGCGAACTCCAGCCACGGCTGGCGCCGCTGGCGTTGCCGCCAGGCCAGCGTCGCCAGCCCGAGGATGCACAGGCCGAGGGTGCCGGCGGCGTAGCGATGGATCATCTCTTTCCAGGCCTTGGGCGCTTCGACCGGCTTGCCGGGAAAAGCCGACTCGGCGGCGTGGACTTCGTGGGCCTGTTCGGGCACCCCGATCAGCTTGCCGTAGCAGCCGGGCCAGTCGGGGCAGCCGAGGCCGGCGTCGGACAGGCGGACCCAGGCGCCGAGCGAGACGACGACCAGCGCGAGAAGCAGGGCTGCGCCGAGCAGCCGGCGGTAGCCCGGGCTCACAGCAGGCGATCCAGGAACAGCGCGGCGAACAGGCCGGTGAGGTAGATCAGCGAGTAGCGGAAGGCGTGGCGGGCGCGGGCGTCGGAGTAGTCGCGCCACAGGTTCCAGGCTTCGCGCAGGTAGCCCAGATTGAGCAG
>SSSX01000769.1 GCA_015657735.1 Zoogloeaceae bacterium | reverse complement strand
GCGGCACCGGTGACGATGACGACCTTCTTCTTGAAACGGTCGGACTGGCTCATTCGTGGGCTCCGGCGGTGGAGGCGGAGAATTTTTCGAAATGGAAGCTGTTCGGGGTGACGCCGACGCCGGACATCCACTTGCGCACGCCTTCGACCATCGGCGGGGGGCCGCAGACGTAGACGTCGACGTTGCCGTCGTGCAGATCCTTGGCGGTGAGGTGGTCGGTGACGTAGCCGGTTTTCGGGTGGCCGCTGGCCGGGTCGACGACGACGGTGAAGAAGTCGACGTTGGGCATCGCCGCCTTGAGGGCCGTCAGGGTGTCGAGTTCGACGAGGTCGTCGTTGGTGTTGACGCCGTAGGCCAGCATGATCGGCTGGGTGGTCGGGTTGTCCTTGAGCCACAGCAGCATCGACAGGAACGGGGCGAGACCGGTGCCGCCGGCAAGCATCAGGACCGGCCGCTCGACCTTGCGCAGGTAGAAGCTGCCGTACGGGCCGGTGAAGTTCATGGTGCCGCCGACTTCCGCCTGCTGACGCATGAAGGTGCTCATCAGGCCGTTCGGGACGTCGCGGATCAGGAACGCCACCTGGTTCTGGTTGGGCGCGCTGCTGAAGGAGTAGGCGCGGACTTCGCCGGTGCCGGGGACGCCAAGGTTGACGTACTGGCCGGGCAGGAAGGCGATCGGCTTGTCGGCGAAGAGCTTGAAGGAAACGGTCGTCGGGGAGTTGCGGTCGATTTCGATCAGTTTGGCGTCTTGCGCGGTGACTTCGGTCTTGCAGGCCGCGGACGAGGCCGGGACGCGGACGACGCAGTCGGAGGTCGGCGTCATCTGGCAGGTGAGGACGTAGCCTTTGGCGGCTTCGTCTTCGGTCAGGGCGTCTTCAATATAGAAACCCTGGGTGTAGGTTCCGCTTTCACAGTGGCACTTGCACGTGCCGCAGGCGCCGTCGCGACAGTCGAGAGGAATGTTGATCTTGGCCCGATAGGCGGCTTCAGACACAAGTTCGTTGGCTTCGCATTGGATGATGCGGCTAACCCCGTCTTCAAACTGCAGGGCAATGTTGTACGGCATGGAATTGTCCTTCTCGCGAGTGAATGCAACGTGCAATCGCCTGCCCGCAGCAACGCGGGCAGGCCCGTTCACATCAGCTTAGATGTGGTAGATGTCGAGAACGTGGTGGATGTAATCGTTCTTCAGCACGACGTACTTCTTCTTGATCGCCGGCTTGGCGCCGGACGTGTCGAGGGTGTACTCGGAGTAGCCGAAGTAGGTGTCGAGGATGTCGTAGCGGAAGCTGTGGGTGACCCAGTTGAAGCGGATCCGCGCGCTCTTTTCGTCCTGCGACAGCACTTCGAGGTTGGAGATCGTCTTGCTGTGACGGGTATCCGGGATCGTCGCGCTGGAGCGCTCGGTCTCGATACGGAAGATGCGGTCCTCGAGGCCCGAACGGCTCGCGTAGTACATCAGCGAGACTT